>CAZSVW010000014.1:0-15899 GCA_964610485.1 Candidatus Hydrothermarchaeota archaeon
TTTTAATTAAATTTGAATTCAAGTTTTAAAAATTTTTGAAAGAAAATTTTAAATATAACAAAAAGCATGATAATTGGTGGGTGATAAATTGTTGTCCAGCTATATTGCTGTGGCAATATTCTTAATTGTGGGGTTGATATTTCCAGCCGTATTAATATGGTTAAATTTAATTTTGGGTCCAAAGATAAAGGAGAAAGATAAAAAGGCAACATTTGAGTGCGGAGAGTTACCTATTGGATATGCTTGGCATCAATATAAAGTGCAATTTTATATATACGCAATCCTCCTAGTGATTTTTGATGTAGAGATTCTATTTTTCTACCCATGGGCTACAGTATATGCAAAGTATGGCTATGGAGTTTTCTTTGCAGGGATGCTCTTTCTTCTGTTGATATTTATAGGTTTGCTTTATGAGTGGAAAAAAGGCATACTTGAGTGGGAGGTAAATGTAACATGAGTTTTATTGGGTTATTTAAAAGTGATGAGTTACTTAAAGAGCTCGTGCATAAAAATCCGCTTGTAAGGTGGAGTAGAGCTAAATCTCCATGGATGTACACGTTTGGTTTGGCATGTTGTGCTATAGAGATGGCAACGGCAGGGACGACTAGGTTTGATGCAATGGAAAGGTTTGGAGTACTAGCTAGAGCTACTCCAAGGCAAGCAGATTTAATGATAGTTGCAGGATGGGTAACCAAAAAGATGGCACCAAGAGTAAAGAGGGTATATGAGCAAATGCCTCAACCAAAGTGGGTAATCGCTATGGGAGAATGTGCAATCTGTGGAGGGCCTTGGTATGACTCTTATAATATCGTAGACGGTGTAGATAAGATAATACCGGTAGATATATACATTCCCGGATGTCCCCCAAGACCAGAAGCATTAGTTGACGGACTGTGGAAGTTGAGAAGATTGATAAGAGAGGGAAAAACCCAGTTTGATAGAAGATATATTGGTGAGGAATAAATAATGGGCGAAATAGATGAAATCCTAAAAGAGTTAGAGTCAAAATTTGGGGCAGAGGTTAAAAAGCAGAGGGAAAGGAGAAATTGGGTAAAAATAGATAGAGATAAGCTTATTGATGTATGTAAGTGGATTAAAGAAAAAGGATTCGACCATTTATCTAGTGTTGTAGGTGTCGATTATCCTGAAAATTTTGAGGTAGTATATCATGTGTGGTCATATTCCCTGAGGGAACTTATATCTCTTAAAGTGCCGATACCTAAGGATGACCCCAAAGTTAAAAGCGTTACTTCCATTTGGAAAGGGGCGAACTGGCACGAAAGAGAAACTGCTGAGATGTTTGGAATAATTTTTGAGGGCCATCCAGACCCGAGAAAGCTCTTACTCCCAGATGATTTTGAGGGATATCCCCTAAGAAAAGATTTCAAACTTGAGGCAAAACATTGGCTACCTAAGGAGGGAAAAGATGTACAAGCTTGAGCAAATTGATGGGAGTAAATTTCTGGTTAATATAGGTCCAATTCATCCGAGTACTCATGGAGTTTTAAGATTGCTTGTAGAGATAGAAGGAGAAAGGGTGAGGAATGTTGTTCCCATAATAGGTCAGCTTCATAGGGGATTTGAGAAGATCTGTGAAAATAGAAGCTATGTTCAGGTAGTCCCCCTTACAGACAGATTGGATTATCTCTCTTCAATGGGAAATAATATGGCATATGTTAAAGCAGTAGAGGACCTTTTAGAGGTAGAAGTTCCAGAAAGAGCAGAATATATTAGGGTTATAGTATTAGAACTCCAGCGTATAGCAAGCCATCTTGCAAGTATAGGGTTCTTTAGTAATGATTTGGGCATGGCATTCACTCTCTTTATGTATACGATGAGGGATAGAGAAAAAGTATTGAACTTATTTGAAATGTTGTGTGGAGCAAGGTTGACTTATAATTTCATAAGGATAGGTGGTGTAGCCAAAGATTTACCCAAGGGTTTTGTAAAGAATGCTAAAGAAGTTCTAGATTATCTAGAGAGTAAAATAGGGGAATATAGGGCTATGTGCGATGAGAGTGAAGTATTCAGGATGAGAACTGAGGGAGTTGGAATTCTAACTCCAGAAGATGCTATAAACCTAGGTGCAACAGGCCCTGTATTACGTGGTTCTGGACTGAAAATAGATACGCGAGCTCAAGATCCTTACACAATTTATGATCAATTTGATTGGAAAATCGTAACAGGAAAGCGTGGAGATTGCTATTCTCGATATACCGTTTGGGTGGGCGAGATAGAACAGAGTATAAATATAGTGAGGCAAGCTTTAGATAATCTACCTGAAGGGGAAGTTATGGCTAAAGTTCCAAAAGTTATAAAACCCCCAGCGGGAGAAGCATATGCACGAACTGAAAATCCGAGAGGGGAGCTCGCTGTTCATGTGGTAAGTGATGGAGGAGTAAACCCATATAGAGTTAAAATAAGGAGCCCAGCATTCTGTAACCTTTCTATTTTACCTCATCTATCTAAGGATGTGTTGATTCCTGATTTGATAGCTATATGTGGGTCTTTAGATCCAGTTTTTGGTGAGGTGGATAGATGAATATATGGATAAGAGGAATCATAGGTGCAATTTTCTGGGTAGCTTTACTCGGTATATCTATAATAATTCTCCCATGGCTGGAAAGAAAGGTAGTGGCTAGGGTGCAACATAGGTATGGCCCAAATAGGGTAGGTCCGTTTGGAGTCTTACAGTTGTTAGTGGATGCTGTCAAGTTGTTAACAAAGGAAGATATAGTGCCTGCAGATGCAGATGCGTTTGTCTTTAATCTTGCTCCAGTAATAGGATTTGCTTTGGCATTTCTTCCGTTTGTTGTAATTCCATTTTCTCCATCTCTTGTAACATCTAATTTGAATGTGGGCATACTCTATATTCTTGCAATCTCGTCTCTCTCGGCATCAGTTTTCCTCCTTACCGGCTGGGCTCCTAACAATAAATTTAATTTAATAGGAGGGATGAGAGCAGCAGCTATGATGGTAGCGTATGAGATACCTATGGCACTTGCTGTGATAGGAGTAGTAATGATGGCGGGAAGCCTAAATCTGGTGGATATTGTAGAAGCTCAGGCTAAGGTATGGTATGTGGTGCCACAGTTTTTAGGTTTCCTTATATTTATGGTCGCTGCGTTCGCAGAATGTGGGAGATTGCCCTTTGATTTAGCTGAGGCAGAATCTGAGCTTGTTCAGGGTTGGACTACAGAATATACGGCAATGAAATTTGCAATGCTCCTTTTTGCAGAATATGCACATACTATCCTTGCAGCATTTTTAGTTACTATCCTTTACCTAGGAGGATGGAACGGTCCGTTTCTCCCAGCCCCATTGTGGGTGTTTATCAAGACGTTTGCAGTTATAGTATTCTTCATGTATATGCGTGGGGTTTTACCGAGAGTTAGAGTAGACCAGTTTGTAAATATTGGATGGAAAATCCTCATTCCACTGGCATTGCTAAATATATTTCTAACCGGAATAGGAGTGATATCCCTATGAGGATTAGGGTTAAATCATTGATAATAAAACCCATGAAAGTGGCATTTAAGCACATGATTAGTAAACCAGTTACTGAGCAATATCCAGAAGAAAAACCCCCGATCTATGAGAGATACAGAGGAATGCATGCAAATGATTTATCTAAGTGTATAGGATGCGGTTCATGTGCTAGAATATGCCCAAATCAATGTATAGTAATGGAAGATGCCGGGTTTGTTGAGAAAAAAATCAAAGACAAAGTAGTGAAAAGACCGAAAAAACATCCGGGAATATATATAGGGAGATGCATGTTTTGTGGTCTATGTGTAGAAGTATGCCCTGTTAAATCTCTTGTAATGACTAAACACTTTGAGTTGGCAGATACAAGCAGAGAAAAGCTTTATTATAGCTATAAGGATTTGGGAGAGTTGTATGAAAAACTAGTAAAATCGGAGGCTGAAAAATGAGCTTGGATTTTATTGCATTCATTATAGTGAGTGTTATAATGTTGGTATCTGCTGTAGGTGTAGTTAAAATAAAAGAAATAGTGAGAGCAGCATTGATGCTTTTCTTAGTTTTTACTTCAGTTGGTGTACTTTTCTTACTGATGGATGCAGAATTTTTGGCAATTGTGCAAATTTTGGTATATGCGGGAGCAGTTGTTATATTGGTTCTATTTGCAATAATGCTCACCACGAGGGAGAGAGGTAGGGGATACTTAGGACTTAGAGTCGGGGCAGTTAAACCTATAGCAGCATTTATTTTGGTTGCATCAATGGCATATTTCTTTGTTAGGACAGGATGGTCTCCAAGAGGGGAATTCTATGGGAGTACCACTACCATAGGTAAGACTTTATTTTCCCAATATATCTTACAGTTTGAACTTCTCGCAATTCTACTATTAGCTGCAATGATAGGAGCCATTTATTTAGTTAGGAGGGAAGTGAAATGATCCCGATGGAATATTATTTGGGAGTTTCGAGTTTGCTTTTTATAATAGGCGCTTATGGAGCTATGACTTGCAAGAATATCATAAGGGTACTCATGTGTTTAGAGGTCATGTTGAATGCTGCTAATATAAACTTAGTAGCATTTTCCAGATACGTAGCCAATGCAACAGGTCAAGTATTTGCTTCCTTTACCATAGCTATAGCTGCAGCTGAGTGTGCGATAGGATTGGCATTAGCGATTTTGATATACAGAATTTATGGGACATTAGATATAACAAAACTGACGGAGATGAGGTGGTGAAGAAAAATGTTCGACTTTAGACCATATGCTTACCTGATACCACTCCTCCCACTTTCAGGTTTCTTATTTGAGATATTCCTTGGTAAATATACGTGGAGAAGAGGAGGAATCATAGCTAATATCCTTATCTTTATTTCGATGATACTCTCATTTGGAATTTTGTATAATCTCTATTTCGAACACTTGCCTTATGTTGAATATTCTAGAGAATGGTTCTTTCCAGGAATAGTATTGGGAGTAATAGTTGATCCTCTTTCTATAGCTATGAGTTGTATGGTGTCTTTTGTGGGGTTATTAATTCATATTTATGCACTGAGTTATATGGATGAGGACCCAGATAAGCACATATATTTTGCAGAGACTTCCTTGTTCACTGGAGGAATGTTGGGACTTGTATTATCTAACAATCTAATTCAATTGTTCATATTTTGGGAACTAGTTGGGCTGTGTTCTTATCTCCTAATAGGTTTCTGGTATTACAAGCCAGAGGCAGCAGCAGCGGGCAAAAAGGCATGGCTTTACTGTAGTGTAGGAGACTTCCTCTTCCTATTAGGGATAGCATTAGTTTATAAATACATGTTTCCACATGCCCCTCAACCACTTACATTTTCTAATATATTTGTTAGGTTAGAAGAAGGGGTTATTCCCTCTCATTCCCTTACTATAATAGCTCTTTTAATGTTGGCTGGAGTATGTGGTAAGTCTTCTCAATTCCCTCTGCATGGATGGATTCCAGATGCCATGGAGGGTCCAACTACTGTTTCAGCATTAATACATGCTGCCACAATGGTCACCGCTGGAGTTTATTTAGTTGCTAGAACTTTCCCAATATACCTAGCTGCACCTAATGGGATGATGGTAGTTGCCCTTTTAGGAGCTTTTACTGCACTATTTGCAGCTACCTTGGGTTTGGTAGTAAATGACCTAAAGAGAATACTTGCATATTCGACCATAAGTCAACTTGGTTATATGCTATCCGTTCTTGGTGCAGGAGGGGTAGTTGGAGCATATGCTGTAGGCTATTCCTTATATCATTTGATAAGCCATGCATTCTTCAAGGCTTTACTATTCTTATGTTCAGGAGCTATATTGCATGCTTTGTGGAACACTAGATGTATCTATGAAATGGGTGGATTATGGAAAAAGATGCCTGTTACGGCGATTACAATGTTAATAGGTTCTTTAGCTTTAATAGGATTCCCGTTAACTTGCGGTTATTTTAGCAAGGATACGATAGTTGAAGCAGCCTATGAGTTGGGAGTTTCTCAGGGGACATTTATAGGTTATTTACCGTGGATTTTCCTTACCATAGGTGTATTGCTTACTGCTACTTATACGTTTAGAGCATACTTCACAGTATTTACTGGAAAACCAAAAACACACTTAGCAGAGCATGCACACGAGGTAGATAAAATTATGAGAACACCTCTTATAATTTTAGCAGTTTGTGCTTTGCTCTTTGGTGCAGCTCAATCCAGATTTTACGAATTCCTTTCTACAACGTTTACCTCATCTAACTCACAGATAATGCCGCCATTGGATCTACATGAGTTGGCTAGGATGGGTGGCAATCTTGTGCATCATCATGCCCATGTCCATGTCCCCATTACGATTAAATTACTGCCCACGATTCTAAGCCTGCTTGGTCTAGGAATAGCTGGCTATATATATTATAATCATAGGATAGACATGGGCAAATATGTAACTAGAGATAATCCAATTTATAAGCTGCTGTGGAATAAATACTATATTGATTATCTCTATAAGGACATAATTTGTGAGAGGATAGTTATCCCGATAAGCATATTTGTAGACTCCTTCGATATGTTCGGTATAGATGGAATAGTAAATCTGATAGGAAAGACAACGGTGAAAATTGGAAAGATTGTAAGAAAACTTCAGACAGGAGATGTTCAAGATTATATGGTTCCATTCCTCATAGGAATAGGGATTATCGCAATAATAATCAGACTATTGGGGGTGGCATAAAGTGTATATCTCAGCTATTTTGCTGATATTATTGGTCGGATCGATAATAGCATTCCTTTGCAGAAAAAAAGAGCAGGCAAGGGTGGTTGCGGTTCTATTTTCCTTTTTAGCTCTTATTATTTCTGTTCTTATGTGTATAAAGTATGAGCCCAGCAGAGGGCTAGATAATTTTAGAGAATTTTATCGTTGGGTGCCTGGTGTAGGAATAAACTATCATGTTGGAGTAGATGGAATAAGTTTACCGATGGTTTTATTGACTACATTAGTTTCAGCTCTATGTTCCATATATGCTTGGGATGAGGAATATAGAGCAAATCAATTCTTTGGACTATTATTGTTAATGGATTTTGCTTTAGTTGGAGTTTTTGTTTCGTTGGACTTTTTCCTCTTCTATATATTCTGGGAGCTCACACTTATACCGATGTTTTTCCTAATAGGAATCTGGGGAGGCCCAAGAAAAGACTATTCGGCAATAAAGTTCCTGGTATATACGCACGTTGCGAGTGTTATAATGCTCTTGGGTATATTTGCAATCTATTATTTCAATGGAAAGGCAACTGGGGTTTATACTTTTGATATACCAACGTTGCTTTCGGCCTATGGTTCTCTTCCTCTATCTCAATTTTGGAAAGATTTCATATTTGCAGCTTTGTTGTTTGGTTTCTTAGTTAAAATGCCAGCAGTTCCTTTCCATACTTGGCTGCCAGATGCTCACGTAGAGGCTCCGACTGTTGGTTCTATTTTACTCGCGGGAGTATTACTCAAGATGGGAGGTTATGGTTTATTTAGATTTCTGATACCTATGATTGCGAACGCTTCTCCAATTTTTGTTTTGGTTATAGCTGTATTTGGAGTTATAAGTATACTTTATAGTCCATTGGCAGCTCTGACTCAGCCAGATATAAAGAAACTTATAGCTTTTTCGAGCATAGGTCATATGGGATTCATATCTCTTGGGGTTGCGGCAAGTTTGGCTGCTGGACATGAGATATCTAGGATTTTTGCTCAGAGTGGAGCAATGTTTCAGATGTTCTCTCATGGGGTAGTAACCTCGGTGTTATTTGGTTCTGCAGGGGTCATAGAACACCATACCGGTACCAGGATAATCCAAGACCTAGGAGGGCTTGCAAAGAAGATGCCGAAATTTGCTTTTTTGATGATTGCAGGGTTTTTTGCAAGTATGGGATTCCCAGGTATGTCGGGATTCATTGCAGAGGCTTCTATATTTCTCGGTTCATATCCTCAACTTCCAAAGTTTGTCATTCTTTCAATGATTAGCATACCCCTTACCGCGGGTTATCACTTGTGGGCTATACAAAGAGCAATGTTTGGACCATATAATGAATATCTTGGGGATATTCATGACCTCCATTGGTATGAATTTGTAGCTTTAGCATCTTGGGTAATTATAATAGTCTTCTTGGGAATCTATCCCAATCCAATCTTTGGCATGATGAAAGGAACAGCAGAACAATTATTAACTTTCGTTCCTAAAGGAGGGATTGTCCCATGATTGGCGGATTGCTTTTTCCAGAATTTGTGATCTTTTTAGCTGCAATAGTGGTCTTGTTAGTGGGATTGTTTTTGAGAGATAAAAGAATTACAGCTTATATAAGTATAGCAGGAATACTCATAGCCCTGTTCCACGTTATTTTTAATCTAAATGCTCATGAACCTTTTGAAGGATATCCCTTCTTTAATAGCATAGTAGTAGACCCATTTGCCCAAATATTCAATGCAATGTTTTTAATTGTGGCGTTACTTGTGTGTATAGCTTCAATTAAGTACTATGGGGAAAATGCAAATCAGGATGAATATTATATGCTAATTCTCTTTGCACTATTAGGAATGATGGTAGTAGCTCTCTCCAATGATTTCATTACCTTATTTATAGGTTTTGAATTGGCTAGTCTGTCAACATACGCATTGGCAGGATTTGATAGAAGAGATGCGAGGTCTGTAGAAGCAGCTTTTAAATATTTCGTCTTCGGTGGGTTGTCGTCGGCTATTTTATTGTTTGGTATCGCTATACTTTACGGTATAACAGGGTCTACAAACTTTATGGTAATTTCCGAGTCTCTTTCTCGTTCTTCAACAGCAATGCTTGCTACTCTCTTTGTAATTGCAGGTTTTGGATTTAAGATGGCTTTAGTTCCTTTCCATATGTGGGCTCCGGATACCTATGAAGGTTCTCCAGCAGTAATCTCTTCGTTGTTAGCTGCAGGTTCTAAAAAAATGGGATTTGCAGCAGCTTTTAGGGTGATAGTATTTGCTTTAATTGCTGAAAAGTTGGATTGGTATGTAGCATTTGCAATCCTAGCTGTACTTACAATGACTATTGGAAACCTCGCTGCTCTTGTTCAGAGGAGTATAAGAAGAATGTTAGCATACTCCTCTATAGCACATGCAGGATATATAGCCATAGTTTTTGCGGTGGTAGCCAAGTCTGCAAGGGCTGCAGAACTTGCAGTGACTGGTGGAATTCTTCATGCGTTTTCCCACGCTTTTGCTAAAGGGGGTGCATTTATTGTGACAGCTGTAATAGCGTATATGATGGCTTCTAGGTTAGATGACATAGATGATTACAATGGGTTGGGTAAGAGAGCACCGATTACAGCTTTAGCAATGGCTATCCTCCTGTGTTCGCTGGCGGGAATTCCACCAACTTTTGGATTTTATAGTAAGTTTGTTCTATTTCTCTCGGCTATAAAGGGAGATTTATTATGGTTGGCTTTGATAGGTGTTCTCAATTCTGCGATGTCGGTCTTCTATTATGCTAGGGTAATCATGAGAATGTACTGGGCTAAACCTAATGGAGAAAGAATAGAAGAACCAGCCCCTTATGTTATTGCATTGATATTAGCAACTGTAGCAACTTTAGCCCTTGGAATTTATCCTTCTCCTGTTCATGAGTGGGCAACAGAAGCGGCAAAAAGCATTATTGGAGGGATGTAAAAAATGTTGAGAGAGGCATTTTATAGGAGAATGATAGACTTATACAATTTCCTTGCTCAAGTCGAATCTATTCATGGTGATGTAGATTTGTTTGTGAGGTTGGTTGAAAAAAGCATCAATTATTCGGAGAAACTTAAAAAAATAGCAAAGTCAGAATATGATAAGAAGATGGCGGAAGCTAATACTAGGATGAATAGAATAATCATGAGTGTTCTGAGGAGAGAAATAGAAATAGAAGAGTTTAAAGAAAAATTATGGGAATTGGAGAAGGAATATCCAGAATTTTTTGCTAGAGGAAAAAGAGACATAGGAGTGCCGGAAGAAACGGTGAGGGCTATAATTCATAAGGTTGAGTATATGGTAAACAGGTATGATGTGAAATATCCTTTTTATGATATGCATAGATGTAACGATAGGTGAGAAATATGACGCATGAGCATGGGAAAATGCCACCATTATTGGAACATGCATGGCATGAGTTCGAACATGAACAGACACCCGAACGAGCGGCTTGGTTCTTAATAATGATGGTGTTCCATAAAGAAAATATTTATTGGGATGATAAAGAAAAGAGGATAAAATGCGCAGCAGAAGTCTATGATAGCAGTTGGAAAGATAAAATGGAAAAAGTTACAGAAGTTTTAGGGATAAAAACATGGGAAGAATTTGTCAAGGTGAAGAATAAATATAATTTAACTCAATATTAGATGCGAATCGCAGCGGTTCAGCTTGAGATAGCTCCAAGCAGAGAGAAAAATATAAATAATGCTCTAATTTTTATTAAAGAAGCTTTTAAGAACAAGGCAGAGCTAATAGTTTTACCAGAAGCTTTTAACACGGGCTTTTTCCCCGAGAATTATGAGAAGGTTGAAAATGTTGAGAAGGAATTAAAATCGATTTTGGAGCTTTCAAAGAATAAAAAAGCGATTATAGTAGGAGGAGTGGTTGAGAAAGAGAATGATAAGCTTTATAACTCCTCTGTGCTGATTTGCAATGGCAAAATAATTGGAAAATACAGAAAAACCAAACTTTTTCCGCTGGGCGATGAAAAGAAATATTTCACTCCCGGCAATGAGCTCAAGGTTTTCAATACGGATATAGGAAATCTCGGAGTTTTAATTTGCTATGAAATAAGGTTTCCGGAAATTTCAAGGGAGCTTACGAAAAAAGGTGCAGAGATTATAATAGCCATGGCAGAGTTTCCAGAAGAGAGGATAGAACATTGGAGCGTGCTATTAAGAGCAAGAGCCATAGAAAACCAGCTTTTCGTCGTTGGCGTAAACTGTGTTGGCGGAGATAAAGGATACGGAGGAAGGTCGGCGATAATAGACCCTCTTGGCAACATCTTAGCAAAGGCAGGAAACTCTCAGGAGATAATATTCGCCGATGTAGATTTGAGCATGGTAAAAGAGATTAAGAAGAAGTTTCCGTTTTTGGAGGATTAGAAGGTAAAAATTATTAAAATATTTAAAATATCCAACCTTAAATCTATATTTAGATGTTTAGAGGAAAAGAGCTAACATAAGATGAACTTGAGAAAATGGGAGAAGAAGAACTGAGAACAAGAATAGAGATTCATAAGGTTAGATATGATAAGTGGTCATGGGTTTTGCTTGCAATACTAATAAGCTGGATAGCTACTATAATAAAAGATTCAAATCTCTCAATAGTAGTTGGAGGAGCAATAATGATTATATTTATGTCTAAACTTATAGTTGATTATTCTAAGAGAAGAGGAAGAACGCATGATAAAATATGCAAAAGAGGTAGACCGAAGGAAAAACAACAAATAAATATGGTAGGTAATATGGTAGATAATTAATTTTCAGTCCTTATTTTTCATACTCAAGTAAAAATACTTTTAGACCCAATTCCGTAAAAATTAGAAAATCTTGGTCTATTGTGATAACAGGTTTATTATTGGCAAGAGCTATAGATGCTATGAATAAATCTTTAAGTTTTGGAATTTTTCCCTTTAATTTCAGATTTTTAAAAAGTTCTGATGCTATATCGGAAGCTTTTTCATCAAAGAAAAGCTTAGGCAAGGCTTCTATTATAACTTTTTCCTTTTCTGAGAGAAAACCAACTTTTAATTCAAAATTGGTTATAGTGGTTATATAAAATTTCCAGCCTCTAAATTTTTCTAATTTTTCAATTACAATTCTGTCGTTTTTTGATATAGCAATGATTACTGAGGTGTCAAGGATTGCTTCCATTTTTCAAACAATTCTTCTATCTCTTTTATGGATTTTTCATCTATCTTACTATTTCTTAGAGCTAAAACTAAATCTAAGTTTCCATGATGTTCTAAAAATTCCTTAATCATTTTTTTAAAATGTTTTTCGTCAATCCCTTCAGGAATTTCAATAGTAATAGTTTTCCCCATGTTTTTATGCACATCAATTAACGAAAAAAGGAATTGTTGGAAGATTGAGCGCCGCCGGGCAGACTCGAACTGCCGACCACCTGGTTAACAGCCAGGCGCTCTACCTACTGAGCTACGGCGGCACACATAAGAATTTTTCAAAACCTCACATGTTAAAAAGTATTTCTATTTTCACTCAACCTTTCTTTTTTAAATAATAATATACAGTTGTTAGCGGGATGTTCAGCTGTTCTGAAATTTCCTTTGCAGAATACCCTTTTTTTCCAAGTTCATATACCTTCTGTATTTTCCAATTTGGATGAGACCTTGGCCTGCCTGGAGTCAAAAGTAAGGCTTCGAATTTTACTCCTATTTTTTCTAGTGCGTCTTTTATTTTTTGAGGCGTTCTCTCATATAAGCTCGGAGGACATGTAATTTTTTCAACGTTAGGTGCCGCTGTAAGTATTGATGCGAGTATGTTTATCGTAGGTCTTATACTAAAATGAACCTTCTTAGTCTTTTCGTTGAGTTTCTGATGGATCTCCTCTATTAGTACGTCCTTCTGACTAGACCTCAATACAACGACATCGTCCAATTCATTGGTTTCCATGCAAATCAATATAAAGGTAAAAATATATAAAAAAGTTTCTTAAAAGTGAGAAAAATGAGCAGGTCTCTGGAACTACATAAATTAAGGAAGGAGATAGAAGCATTAGAACAAAAGAAAGGTAGAGGAACAGAGTTAATAAGTTTGTATATTCCACCGGGAAGAAATTTGGCAGATGTGATGAACCATATGCGGCAAGAATACTCCCAAGCAATGAATATCAAGTCTGCTAGGACGAGAAAAAACGTTCAATCAGCACTAGAAGTTATAATGCAAAGATTAAAACTATTTAAAAAGCCTCCTGAACATGGAATGGCAATTTTTGTAGGCACTATACCTAGAGGTACAAAAGATAAAATGGAAGTGTATATTGTAGAACCTCCAGAACCCTTAAAAACTTACATTTATAGATGCGATTCACAGTTTTTATTAGACCCTATTAAAGAGATGCTTGAGGAGAAGAGAACTTATGGTTTGCTGGTAGTTGATAGAAGTGAAGCTACTATTGGACTACTCAAAGGTAAGAGGATAGAGGTGGTAAAGAAGATAACTTCTAACGTTCCAAGGAAACATGGAAGAGGTGGTCAAAGTCAAAGAAGATTTGAGAGACTAATAGAAATAGCGGCTCATGAGTATTTTAAGAGGGTAGGCAGATACGCTAATGATGTTTTTTTGAATACCCCTAATTTGGAAGGAATAATAGTAGGTGGACCAGGACCTACAAAAGAATTTTTCCTGAAAGAAGATTATCTTCATCACGAAGTAAAAAAGAAGGTGATAGGAGTGGTTGATGTCTCTTATACTAATGAGTTTGGTATAAGAGAATTAGTAGAAAATGCGTCTAAATTGATACAAGATTTGGATATAATGAGGGAAAAAAAGCTAGTTCAAAGATTTTTAAAGGAAGTTGTTAAAGACGGATTGGCTATCTATGGGGAAAAAGAGGTAAGAAAAGCCTTGCAGGCTGGAAGCGTTAAGGTTTTGTTAATTTCAGAAGCGGTTGAGAGTTATAGGGTAAAAATATCATGCTCGATATGTGGTTTTACAGAAGAAAGGACGGTAAAGGACTTTAAAATATTTGAAAAGAAAATCGAAAGCGAAGCATGTAAGAAATGTGGAGAAAAAGCACTGGAGATTGTGGAGTCCAAGAGCATAATAGATGAACTTACAGAGATGGCAAAACTTGGGAATGCAGATGTTGAAGTAATATCCACAGAGACAGAAGAAGGTCAGCAATTATTGGCGTTTGGAGGAATAGCGGCCTTACTTAGGTATAGGATGAATATGTAAAAAATGTTTAAAGAAATAGAGTTCCAAGCAAAGGAAATAATTTCAAAATGTTTGGAAGATATCGGGGTAAAGATAGATATACCTATAGAAGAATCAAACAAGGAGTTTGGAGATGTTTCTACTTCTATATGTTTCTCACTTGCTAAAACTCTAAAAAAAAGTCCAAAGGAACTAGCAGAGGAGATAGCTAAGAAAGCCAAACCATTTGGATATATAAAAGAGATAAAAGCACTTAATGGTTATATAAATTTCTATATAGATTATGAAAAACTTTGTAAGGAGCTATTTGATAGGATAGACAGAGAAGATTATGGTAGAGAGAAAAAAAATGGTAGAAAAATAATACTTGAGCATACTTCTGCCAATCCAGACGGGCCTCTTCATATAGGACATGGAAGAAATGCAATAATAGGTGACACATTAGCGAGGATATTAAAGTTTTATGGTTTTAGAGTAGAAACACAATTTTACATCAATGATATGGGAAAGCAGCTGGCTATAGTAGTATTTGGATTGAGGAGATTTAAGCTCGATAAAAATAAAAAGAAAGACCACGCAATAGCAGAAGTTTATATAAAAGCAAATAGAATATTAGAAGAAACCCCAGAGCTTCATAAAGAAGTAGTACAGTTAATGAGAGGATATGAAAAAGGAAAATACGAAAAAGAATTTAAATATGCCGTAAATTTTTGTTTGGATGGAATTAAACAAACTCTACGAGAGTTGAATATAAAGATTGATAAATTTGTTTGGGAAAGCGAATTTGTGAGAAGTTCCAAGGTTGAAAAAATTGTTAAAAAATTAAAAGAAACAAAATATGCCAGGCAAAACGATGCACTGTATCTGGATTTAAGCGAATTTGGAATAGATAAAGAGCTTTTTTTAACTAGAAGTGACGGGACTTTCCTTTATACAACCCGAGACATAGCTTATCACTGTTGGAAGGCTGAACTAGGAAGGGTTATTGATATTCTGGGTGCAGATCATAAGCTTGTGGCAAATCAGCTCAAAGCAGTAATGCGGATATTAGGAAAGGAAGAACCAGAAATAATAATATATGAATTTATCTCTCTTCCAGAAGGTAGCATGTCAACCAGAAAAGGAAAATTCATCACACTAGATGACCTTATTAGAGAAAGCATAAAGAGGGCTCATGAAGAGGTGAATAAACGTAGGAGGGGGGAAGAGGAACTAAAGAAAAAGATCGCACGATGCATAGGTATAGGTGCTGTAAGATTTAATATAATAAGAGTTTCTCCAGAGAAGCCATTAATTTTTAGATGGGAGGATGCGTTAAATTTTGAAAAACAAGGAGTGACTTTTGTACTCTATGCGCATGCTAGGGCATGTAGGATCCTAGAAAAAGCAAAGCTAGAGGGAAATTTAGAAGAAGGTAAGTTAACCGATAACGAGAAGAGAATTATTAAATTGTTGGCTAAATTTCCAAAAATTATAGAGAAATCGGCATTAGAAAGGAAACCTAACATTGTAGCAAACTATGCTATAGAGCTCGCAGAAGCTTTTCATAGATTTTATAGGTATGATAGAGTACTCAATTCTAATCGTAAAAATTTTAGGCTTAAACTAACAAAAGCAACAAAAAAAATCTTAGCAACATGTCTAGAATTATTGGGGATAGAACCTTTGGAGATGATGTGAATGAAGATGGAGGAAATATTTAGGATTCTTGAAGAAACCAAAATTAAACTTAAATTTTTAGTGGAGGATACAGAAATACTGGAGTTATTTACTAATAATAGGGAGATAAATATCAATATTTTAAATATGGATGAATTTATAGAGTTTATAAGGAGGATAAAGCAATGAATATAGAGCATATTAGAGATTTTGCTATTGAACTGAAAAATAGGGGATATACTCTGAATGTTTTAAATAATGGTAAGCTAATTTTGAGAATGGGAAAAAACGCTTCCTCAGGCATACTTACTTATTTTGCTCCTATAGAGATTAAGG
>CAZSVW010000015.1:0-15805 GCA_964610485.1 Candidatus Hydrothermarchaeota archaeon
CCTCGTTTATATTTCTTATTGCCTTTTCTTCAATTTTTGTAATCTTGTTTTTTATTTCGTTATCGTCCAATCCGCTCATTCCCATTACTGCATCAACGTATGCTCTCGCCGCGATGGCATTAAACAGCGCCGATGGATACGACCCTTCGTTATATCGGTCTCTAGCCAATGCTATCATGTCGTCCGCTTCACTGGCATCTATGCCGAGAATCTTGGCATACGTGATGAAAGACATGGCTTCGGCGATTCTTATCTGTGAAAGGTTTTTTAGTTGGTTAAAACTAAAATTAATTTCTGAACCGCAAAAATCGTTTGTTAACCCAAGCCATTTTAATGATGTGTCCGCCCTCGCATCCGCGTAACTTAAATAATAGATGGAATCAAAATATTTTTCAATGTAATAATTTTTCCACGCGTCTTTCATGTTATTTTTTGCATCATTAATCCGATCTTCCGCAATGGTTATCACTTCTATATCGCTTACATTGTCCATCTCGTATTTTTTTAAACTGATTTTATTTTCGATTTCTTTTATTTTATTATCGGTATCGCTCATTTTATCGCTCAAAAACTTTTCTCCGTTTTCTGCCTCAAGAAAATTTATTACATTTTCAACGTAATTCAACTGAACGGAAATCATAAAACAATAGCTTGATGCCGAATAATAGTTTTTATTTTTATATAATTCATTAGCTTCTTTTAATCTATTTTCTTGTTCCAAGATTATTTTGTTGAGATTTTCTTCTTGCCGATATGATATTTTTGACGCCTTTAGCATGGATTTTATATTATTTAATCTCTTTTCTATCTCGCCAAAAAAATCGGTTGACATATCTTTCATTATTTCCTTCATTTTGGTCGTCTCGTTTAATTTGATATGCTTTTCTTCTATTACATATCCGGTCATATACCTTAATACATCGTTTATGTCAGAAACTTCTATCACACTCAAATTCCATTTATCACGAGCATATGTTTTTAGGTTTATTTTCTTTGGCTTAGATATGGAAATGCCAAACGGCGTTTCCGTTTCGTTCGTTTGTTGTATATAAATAATAGATTGTCCCTCAGGTATCAGAAACTTCGTTCCATTATGCTCGGCGACCGCTTGGGCCTTTTCAAGCAATCCTCCCACCGGACCAATAGAACCGTCTATATCTATAGTGCCGGTCATCACGACGCTGTTATCGATTGTTAGATTTAACAAACATGCGGCTATTCCAGCTGCCATTGCCCCGCTTGCAGAAGGACCTCCGACTATCGGAGCGTCTGAACGAACGATAAAAAACAGGTTATATCTATCTAAATCTATGTCAAGAACTTCCTGCACGGCTTCTTTTGCCATTCTCGCCCCAGCCTGGGTATCTATTTCCGTCAACGGCAACGTATCAACAAAAACGTGACCATTACCGTCTTTTACAATAACAGACAAAGTAGCCAATACGCCCCTGTAACCGGTATCGGTCTTTTCAACGGCCGGCACGTACATATTGACCTGCCTTTCAAATCCAGAACACGGACTAACAAAAATTAATAGAAACGCTAAAATAAAGAAAAATTTTTTCATCTTAAACACCTCAAGGAGACTCCACGCAAAAGCGTGGAGAGGAATTGAGGTAAACATTTAAATATTTGTTTAACTATAATAACATTACTTAGTTGTTGGAGCGATAATATCAGTTTCCCAACACTGAAGTCTCGGGTCAACGGACTTGTCCGCCCAGATGATGTCTTCGGTAAATAGATGCTGTGCGTCGTTCCCGAAGACTTATGGGAAGCTCCTTGTGTTAGCTAGGAGTAGTTGACGTCCCATCATCGGTATTTCATGATAGTTTCTTTGATCGCTTCTTCTTTTGTTTTGAATCCCTTCCTCTTCATAATGGTAAGCAGTTTCTTCATGACATCGGGACCCAATACAATCGTTGTCTTGGTTGCTTCTCGTTCCTCTTTGCATTTCGGACATTCCTCTCCCTTTTTGTAATGGATTTTATGCTTTTCGCAATATCGCAACGGTTTAGGTGCGAGTTTTTTGAGCTGTTTCATACAATTTTTTCACCTCTTGAATTTTTATTTCATAGACACCAAGCAAAATAAAGAACATAAATAAGAGAGATAAGCAGGATAATTAGAATAGTATATGCTTTCCCAATACCGGGAATGGTCCTGGGTTTTATCGAGGGGGCATCCTCTACTCTAATTCTTTTCTTCTTAGTCATTTTTTCTGCACCCTTACTCGCTTTTCTTTCCATATACCCTCGGAAAGAGAATGAATAACAAACGCTCCTCCTCTTTCTCTGACCCAGATTGTCAATTCGCAAAGGTTTGAAGGATGGATGTATTTGTTATAAAACGTTTCAAAGTCTTTCTTGACCTTCTTGCTCATTGAACTTTTATGCTTTACCTGGACCCATAACATTCGATACGACGGATGTACGGCGATCATATCGAATAATCCAAAAATATCTATGGAGCTGAACTTCGTTCTTGTCGGTTTCCAGACCAAGTAGCCCAGCTTCTCTAAAATCTTCCTGACTTCGTTTTCCGCTCGCCACCCTTTTTGATTACGATTCGTCATCTTGTTTCACCTTTATAACCGCCTAATTTACAAAATGCCTTTATTTTCATTTATTTTCGATACTGAAAACTGACTCTGACAACTGCAGTTACGGTGTTGGTTACATCTTTGCCTTTGAAAAATACTTTGTAATTCCGTGCATCCGGATGGTCTCCCGTTATTATATACTCTCCTGGTTCAAGTCTGAAATGTCTTTGGGTTGATTTAACCATTGGCATCGCCAGATTTCATTTTGAATTCCAGTTCTTGAACCGACCAGAACGCTAATCGTTTAATAGTTTCAAGAGATCTGATTGGACGCTTTCCGGTGATTCCTTCAATACTTTGCGCGTTTATTCTTATGCCTTTGTATCGTTTATCACCTACTTTAACTTTGATTTCTATGTATATAATATCTCCGTGAGACTTAACGAATCTAATAGACATTTCATGCTTTAACAACTTCGCCATCAATTCAAAGTTCCTTTCTTCGAATATTTGCCAAAAAAAATCTTTCAAAAAAACGGTTGCAAACGAACTTCCTGTATAAGCGTTTTCTTCTTTCATCATTTCACCTGCTCTTTCTTAACTACTTTTTGTTTAGGTATCATACTTAAACTTGCAATTTCAATCCTTTTTATTGTTCCGCCATCAAATTCTTCAGTTATTATTTTTGGAGCTAAGGCAAATGATTCCAAATATTCGGATTTAATTTTTGCATCGCAATATATTTTGTTATTTTTTAATCTGAAATTTGATGCCACACCTACTAAATGTTCTTCATCTTCTTTAAAATCCAAATAAACGGGCATTCGTTTTACAGTGAAAACTGCTTTTTTAATTGTTTCGGGCGGAAAATACAGCCCGTTATAAGTTCCAGCAGCCAGTACCAATTGATTCTTTATCTCTTTTGGATTGGATTTTGTTTTATATTTCATTTTTCTTCACTTTAATATCTGTCTATCAAATGCTTCATTATGTCTCTGAATTGTGTATCAATTATACAATTCAAATGGAAATAACCTTCGCTTAATTCTCCCTCACTGTCTACCCATCTAGGCAACGTTTCTATCTTTATATGAACAATCTCATTTTCATATTTATCTTTGTCAGTAAACGGTTTCTCACATTTTGCACAGACATTGCCGTCCAATTTGGCTTGTTTCAATTGAGCAGATTTGCTACAACATGTTAATGCATCATACTCGTTATCGTATACTTTTCCACACGCAGCGCATTTATACATTATTACTTTTTTTGGTTTCATTATTTATTTTTTCACCTCTATATTTTTAGTTTCAAAATTTTTTGGTATTACAATAATTTTACATTTAGATACGAGAAGATATTTGACATTTCGCTCTAAGGCTCCTCTTAACATAAGAGCAGCTTTTTCTAAATACTCTCTATTCGCATTCTCGAATACAATCAACAATTTATCATCCGGTTTGATTTTTGTTACGCATTCTTTAATTTCTTTGATTGTGGGTTTTCTGCTCATTTTTCTTGATTCTTGCCGTTTGAATGCTTTATTTACAATATGTTTGTATGCTTTCCATACGAATTCTTTAAGCATCTTTAAACTACCCTTTCAAATATCTTTTTCAAAACATCTATCTTTGCTTTTTCAAACTCTTCTTTTCTCTCTTCAGCATTTTTTGATATGCTTTTGCATATAGATAGAATTGATTCAAACTGCTTTTTGCTTATTGGGAGGTAATTTATTTTCACGGAAAACATATCAAACCCTAAATAGTAGCATGTTTTTGGAGGCTCATATTCATAGTTTTTATCAATCCCAATCTTAAGTTCCATATCAGTCGACGGAGTGTCAATGGCGAATATGAAGCGATTATCTTTTTGCTCAAAACTTATGCTGTTAATCAGTTTAACTCGCTCTTTGAAATGGGTTTCAAACCTTTTGAATTCCTGTATAAATTCATCTACATCAAACTTTACAAATTTGTTTTGATTCAATGCCATATTCTCACGCTTTAACTAATCGATTCTAATTCCAGAGTATCAATCAAATTTACTTTTCTTTGTCTTTTGTTGTTTATTTTTATTTTCATGTTTTTCAGCACCTTTTAGCATTGCGAAACCATTTTTTTTGAATTGAAGCATCCAGTTAATTTGATCCTCTACTTCTTTGATACAAAGATAAATATCATATGTAGGCTCCAATTTTTTGAGATACGATAACAAGTCGAAGAGTTCCGAAAAAGTCAGCCTGTCCAAGCCCGTGAGACAAGGAAGTGTGTAATTTTTTAAGAGATAAAGTTTGTGTTTAATTCTCCGGCGAAAAATTCCCGGCTCGTATTGAACGATAACCAAGCCGTCTTCGAAATGGCCATGATATTCGAGTTTGAACATTCAATATTTCACCTTTTTTTGGAACTATATGTAGAGGGTTGTTCGCTTTTTTGAATCTTTATACAATTCAGTTTATTCATTTGGTTTTGGATAAGATTAATACAAGTGAGGATGTCTTCAGTTTTTTCCTGCTTTTGGAGAAAGGATAAAATATCAGCGAGCTCGCGGCAGGTAAGCGATTGAATGCCGATTAAGTATGGTTGGCCCTCATAAAAGAAGAGAGTAATTTCTTTTTCAACGCGAGTGAATAATCCGAGCCATTTATGAATTCTCTGAATGCGGAGATCATGGTATCTATAAGCAATTTTATATTCTGTCATCGGTAATTCACCCCCATCAACTATGTTTTTTTGATAGCTTCAAATTATTCGCTTCATTTTCTAATAGTTTGATTGTTTTCCTTAGTGGCATAATGTAGTCTTCCTTCACTAAACTACTATGAACCCAAAATTTGCCAAATGCGATTGCATCAAACTTGGCAGGTAGTTTCCTCTTAATTAGCTGTTTTGCATCTCGTGGCATAATTGTGGAATCGTCGCTTATTATTGCGTCAAAAACTTTATCGCCACATACATAGATTTTTTCTTTGCTGAAATATTGTAACAGCTTCATCTTTATTTCTATTAAATTAAACATTTTTATCGCCTTTTTCTTTGGTGATTTTATTCATTTCCGAATGATATTTTTTGAATTTCGTTCCAAATCATATAACCGCAAATTATACAGCCACTCCCGAAACGGCTCCTCGTTTGGTTTTTCGGGAAGTCGTGATTTCTCGTAAGCAACTTCCAGTTTCTTTAACTCTTTTTCTATTATCTTCGGCGTGGCTCCTGCTACGGGCTCGAATACAAATTTCTCTTCTTGTAGCAATCTTTGTCCAAATTTCAATATTCTTAGTATCTTATTGCATCTTCTCTCGCTTTTATCGAGACCGGTTTCTATATATTTCTTATAGTTATGTATAGCGCAACCATGTATTGAATGATAACAGTTCTTGCTCTTGTTCCTATCTACTATGCTTCTCAATTCGTGAAATAGTTTCAAATTATATGCGTTTACAATAATCGGCGACATAACACCGATTACAAAGTTCAAATTGCCCTTCAAAAGCATATCTATAACTTTTCCGATTTCGTGCAACGCGATATCTGTATTGTCTTTTTGTATGAATTTTGAACGCATATCTGCTGTTCCTTTTAATATATCCCCGGTTGTTGCGACATATACTCTAAACAAATCCGTGTCCGAATCGGGACGCCTCATTTGCCATATATCGCTTCCTATCTTGGTGGTAAAAAAGTTATCTATCATTCGCATCTCCTCCAGCCTCTACGGAACCAAAGGGGGATAGTCCGCAGATTTTATCTCACAGGTAATGTATTTCTCGATGTAAGCTACACAAACGCAGGTCTTTGACCTGCGTAATCCGGGAAAAATTCCCATCTTTGTTTTTCCATATTCCAGATTCGCATCTGAATCACCTCCTTTATGTCCATCGCCCATGCCCGCATATCTTACATCTAATTATATTTGGTGCTGTTCTTTCATGTTTAGTATATTTTCCGCATGAATTGCAAAATTCAAGTATTGTCTTATCTTTTTTGCTCATTTTCTCTCCTCCTCAAGTCACGTTTCACAGCGTCGCAGAGTTAAGGAAAGCTTATCCCCTTTCCAAGATGATGAGCTGTTTGAGGTGCATCGCCAACAACTCACGGCGATTTTGAGCCGACGGATTTGAACCGTTTTCCCAGCAGAGCCCGGGATACTGGGCGAGGACGCCATGCCTCCGGCCTTTCATTGTGGCGGGCTGTTTGAGGTGCTTTTTTCGTTAGTACCGGAAGGTATTCTATGGCTCACCATCACGCCATAGGGGGGATTGATACGTGTCCGATAAGCGCGGTGCCTGGTTTGCTTGCGACCAACAAGCCTCTCAACACCGTAGTGCCTCAGACTCACGGATGGTGCATCCCCGCTGGTCGAAATACCTTCTTTCAACAACGAAAAAACGTTTTGAGCCGAGCCAAGCAAGAAAAGGTGACTCGAAGCTGGGAGGCCTAAGATTCCCCTTTCGCGGTGAATTTTGGCTCGGTTTCTCACACCTATCAATCGCCGGTTGATAGATATTCCTCTATGCGTTTCGCTATCTGTATCATTCTATCGACTGTTATGTCGGCGCCTTTCACTTCCAGGAAAGCGATTGCCGACTTTATACTGCTCATTCTTCGTATTTCCAGCAATTTTTGATGTTCGAGTATCTCATTTTCTTTTACATCCGACGCTTGCTTTAACCCAGGTTCCACGCTTTTTTCCTGTTCATGTATTGCTTTCCATTCCTTGGCGTTATACCACACCATTCCGTTCTTCGGTTTCTCTACATACTTCATTTCTATTTTCTGCCCGACTTCAGGCTTCTTTCCGAATCCCCATATGAAAATATCGCCTATTCTTATTACCCACTTGTTTTCGCCTTTGAAAGTGCTTGCGAGAACCTTTCCTTGGATCGTTTTAATTTCGCTCATTTCAATCACGCATTAATTCAAAATGGAGACGCGACATCTGTTTTCCAGAATCCTTTTGAAAGTTGCTCAGTCTCCGCGTTTTCAATCAGCCTTTTTATTATGTCGTTGTAGGTTTCTCCCTTTCTGCCAATCTTTTTTAATTTATTCCTCGTTTCTTTCTCGATAACTATGGTCGTTATGTCGTTCATATATTTATTTATAACAGAAAAGTATTAATAGTTTAATCGCTCTTCTCGGATAAAATTCGAGGCACGATGGTGCCCCAATTTCTTCGAATAAGTTGGCTGTTCGGATGCTTTCTTACGAATTCTTGGGTTTTGGCATCGTTTGGGTTTTTTGAACCGAAATCAAACCCGTAAACAATATTTTTCCATAACCAGGTTTCCGCGTCTTCGATATACTTGCACACCATCGACGCAAGCCCGACGGCAACATTGTATTTGTGCGTGATATGAATTTCTGCGTTTTTAAGCGGTTCCCAGTAACCGACCCTCTTCCATCTTTCAATCAATTGCGACCTCTTTTTCTCAAAATTATTGACATAAACCGCCGCATTTCTTTTACTCAGCATAAGCAATATTATTTTGGCAAAAAACACGGCTTCCAGATCGTTCAAATTGTATCTTATTTGCCGGGTTATTGCCATATCTATCAATTGTGGCTGTATTTCAATCAGTCTGATAGTGAAATCTGGATCATTTATAACATAATTGAACGCCCTCTCCCTTTGAGCCGGAGTAGTGATTTTGGAATCCCTCACTACCAATTGCTTTCGCATCTGTTTCAGTCTGGCTTTCGGAGCCATCAATCCCAGTATATACAGCGGACCCAAACTGGGACACCTTGCCGTTTCGTCTATTCCAATCTCGTATTCCATAGCAATCATCGAGATATTATATGCGAATATTTGACACATTTGACCCATTTTTCCATGCTCGAACCATTTATTGCTCTTTTTTGGCATGATTTTGTGTCTCTTTGAGGATAAATCTTCTGACCCAGCCATCTTTCCCGAAAATACAGCCTATTTCATTTCTTTTGGTTTTTGTTTTTTTATCATAATATTCTGTGCTGAAAAACTCGCTCAAAGATAGTATTTCGTTTTTCTCTTTTGAAGTAATTTCTATAAAAAGTTGCTTCGATTTCCATAGATTCAAATCGATAAGTCCGTTTTTGTCTTCTAACAAGGATGATGTTAAGGAAAGCGTTATTAAGCCATCGGGAACAAAACCTAACACTTTTTTTGGCTTCTTTTTGTTCCAAAACATTTGTTTCACCTAAATGCTCGAACCAGAGATTCAAAACGGAGTCAATTTCAAAAGGGATTGCTTTTTCAAACCGTTGCTGAATATTTCTCCCATTATAAGATAATCCTTGATTCTTCTCTGGCAACTTGAATAAGAGTATCCCTTCTGACTCATCAAAAATTTGACAAAATCCATCCGCTTGACCGGCTTGAATCCGGCGCATTGATACAATAGTTTTCTGGGCTCGCTCATCTGACTTTTGAGAAACATATCGATCTCTTGCTTCCAGTCTTTTTTGTCGCGGACGCACGCCTCGTATATCTTGAAACATATATTTTGGGTTCGCAAATTGAACCCGCTCCTGCCGAGATAATTGAAGTTCTCTATCAACATTTTTGTTATCTGCTTTTTGATATCGGTGTCGCATCTTTCATACATAATATTTTTGATGTCATCGTAAGAAAGTATTACCTCGACGAACAGTCCCCTGCTGAACAGCGCCTTTAGATCCGCTTCGTATTTCTTCATGATGTCGTTGATTTCGAAGATGATCCTTCCCGTGAATTCGAATGTGTCCGGGACATCGTGTTCGGCGTAAGTCTTGTTGCTGATAATTCTTCTGCCCCTTTCCTCGGTCAAACTTTTGAACGTGTCGATCGTGTTCAGTCTGCGTATCAATTTGGCGACATCCCTGAAAATCAGGATCCTGTTTCTGTTGTTATAGATGAACTCATACAAGTAAGCATCGGATATGTTTCCCCTGAACACGATGTAATCCTTGCCTTCTTTCAATTTGTTTTCGTCCAGAACGCTGTCAATTACCATCGATTTTCCGATTCCGCCCGGACCCATGACCCAGAGGCTGTTGAAATCCCCTCTGATCAGGTATTCAGTGGCTCTGATTAACTGCTGGTAATACTGCCTGCCCGCTATTGCCATAATATCACCGACAGAAAAAGGCGTTTAACTCTTTCGGCGGGAAGTCTCCATGCAAAAGCGTGGAGATGAGAGCCCGAAAAGTATTTATAGTTTTCTGCCAATATATGCTTATGTAGGTGCTAAAGCAGGTTCTTTGGTGCCTATGGGCTGCGGTGAACCAGCCGTAACTAACGATGATATGGTTGAAGAAACCATTGAAGTTGGAAGCTCCTTGCGATAACTGGGAGTAGTTCACTGTATCATTGACCATCATACGTTTAGTAACCTCAATAGTATCAAATAAGCCTTGTTCTCTCTTAACTTTGATTGTCAGGTGTGCTTCAATCATATTTTCAGATGGGGTATTACACGAACATTCGGTTACAAAAAAATTGCTTAAATCTGAGTTTTTAAGCTCGGGGATACAAGCTACAATTGTTGCTTTATATATCTCTTTCTGCTTATTTTCATAGTATAACTTTTGTTTGAGCTTTGATGTTTTACTTTCGATTTTGTCCAGTTCTTTTCGGGTAAGTTCCCCTTTAATGCCTCTTTGAATATTTTTCAGCCATTTTATTATCGCTTTTAAATTACAATCTTTCCCAATGAATGTCCTTACTTTTTTATTCATATTTTCTCGTCCTTTTTTTCAACAGTTATTATAACCATCTGGAATTTATTCTGCGTAAGTATGAATTTCTACAATTCTCGGCTTGTTCAATTCTATAACTTCTGGCTCATATTTTTTCATATTCTTTAGTTCGTCTTCATACCAGCCGAAAGAATGCTTTTTTCGAAGCTTGTGTAACTCTTTATAAAGTTTAATTGCTTTTTTAGACCGTTCACCGTATATTTTACATGCTTTCCGATATTCCTTTTCCTTTATTGAATATTTAATATTGTATGCTTGCTCTCGGTCTTGCGCTCGCTGAACCACATCTATTGCTTGTTGTTTAGAATACGCTAAAACAGCAATTATGCCGTACCCATAATCTACAAAACCAGTCCATACATATAGTTTTAGTTTATTTTTCATGATAATCACTTTTAGCGTTCTCTAACATCATTTCATGCCATTTCCGAGTTTATGTTGAGAATTCTGAACATATTTGCAACGCACTCCACGAATTCCTTTCCATCGTCGGTCAGGAACACTACAACTTCCCTTCCGCGCCTTACCCTATCCACGAATCCGTTCGCGTGCATCATTCCTATCATTTTCACCGTGTGTGCGAATGTTATATCGCACCTCTTGGATATGGTCGTGATATTCAAGCGCCGTCCCTGATTGTGATATAAGTAAATCGCTATTTTGAACAGCGCCATCTTGCCTATATAGTCCTTTATCGTTTCCATAGCAACTCGCCGCATTTCTCTCTATATATATGAGAATACCCTACATCAATTATGCGATGAAACATATATATTCCATTTGCTAAATTATCTCCAAATTGCTTACGAATCATCGTCTGAAACAACCTTTTTCAGCCTGGCGGAAATAATTTTGCATTTTCCTCCGGTCGGAACCGCCAGAACATTTCCGCAAACGAGACATTTGACCACCGAAGTGGCTCTTCCAAAGATTATTTGCTCGTTCTTACATGATTTGCATCTGACTTTCAAAAATTTCCCAGCCATACCTCATCATTTTTGCTTGTATTTTACGAATGTTTCTGAAATCGTTCTATCTCGCCTGACCTCAATCAGGTCCCAATGCCTGTAAAGTTTGGTGACCCATATCTTGATTCTGGCCGGCGAAACATCAAGCGCGTTTGCCAATGCGCTCACGCTGAACCATCTGTCTGGATGCTTTTTCACTATTTTCAAGATGTCTGCTTGACCCATATTAATTCGCCTTTAGTTGGCTTTTAAATCGAATGCGTGTTCGAGCAATGTATTTTCCAATAATTCCGTGACTTGCTCCACGCTGAGCCATTTGTCCTCTGCTTGGCTTTTCGGATCGATCGCCTTTTTTGCGTAATTCAATGCCATTTCTTCGCTTTCAAATTCCGCTATTTTTTCCGCCAGAATGTTCTTATATTCATTATTTTTACATTTTTTAATAACTATCCATACGCTGTAACTCATAAAAAACACACCAATTTAACCGAAAAACCATTCTTCAGGCGTTCGGCATTCTTTGAGTGTCATTTCGGGATTCTGCTCGATTTTTTTGACCCATTTCCTGTGTCCTATTTTGGCTTTTTCTTCGTCTTCGTATGTTTCAACAATATACCATCTGCCGTTTCTTTTAATTCCTGTTTCCCATTCTTGAGTGTCAGGCGTGTAGCAAGTGTCTATTGTTTGCTTTCCAATAACATCGGTTAAGGCTGTCTTTCTCCACTCTCTTTCTTCGTCAGCCAGCATTTCCATAAATTTTTCAAAATTTCCCATTTTTCTCACCTTCCTTTTTCATACTCTCACCTCGAATTCAAGTAAATCAAAGCGTTGATTCTGCCCGCTAATTCATCGATTTCCTGACATTTCTTTTTAATTTCAAGTCTCAGTTGCGTGATTTCCTCTGCAAGTTTTTCATAGGGAACTCTTTTGGATTGCTCCTTTGCCATGACTTCATCCGCTGTTTTTCCCTTGAACGTTGGGCTATCAGGTTCAAGGTCATAGTTGTCTCCATAAATTGTCATAGTTCGACACCTCGTTGTATAAACGTCTCTTGCTATTGACTTTCCAAGTCATTTGATAAACCATTAAAAGTTTTCTGCTTTCCACAAGTCCAAATCGCCCTTATAAACGAATAAATTCTCGTCAAATACCTCTCCGCAATTCTTACACACCACAATCAGTTTATCGCCATCCTCTTTTATCTTCCAATCCTCGCATCCACATTTGCAACTGAAGTATGTCATTTCATCTCCACCTCTAAAAATAGAAAGAAAATTCGGGATATATGAATGATGCTTTGATTCCCTTCTCATTCAAAAACTCGCACCACTCTTCTATATTATAGTTTTCTGGGTCGGATTTCCTGTATTCATCCAAAAGTTTTTCTACCGTTTTCTTGTCCGCTTCAATTTGCATTATTGATGTTTCTTCTCCACCGTCCCACCAAAATTCAAAAATCGGCATTTTGCATCACCTCTCTTACAGACGAACTTTAAGATAATTTTTACAGTTAGGACAAACGCATGACACTTGTGTTTTATTGGGTGTTTCTATATAGAAAACATACCTACATACAGGGCATCGTATTTGAACAGCCCTTGCTCTTTCGTTTTTCATGTCTTCTCATCCCTTGAATAATAGCAAAACAACCAACTTGGCGGAAATCCCGCCATTTGCCTATATGCTTCCCATACTTTGTCCATTTAAACACCACTTTTAGTCGGTTTCATCTTGAAATGCCGCTACTTGGCACTCGAAATTCCCTTTGCCGTCAAAATCGACCCTCCACATATCGCCAAATTCTTCGCCGTATCCCTCTATGAAGCCCTGCTCCACATAATCTTTTATGAAATTGTAAAATTCTTCTCCATCATACCACTTTCTGTTACAGTCAACGAATTCTATCTTACCGTTCTCCACCACGATGATGTCCTCATACCACCAAAACCAATGATTCAATGGCAAAGTTCCGTCGCTAATTTTTTCTTTCAGTTCGTTGATTCTGCTCCTGAATTCATCCATCTTCTCTCTTTTCACCCTCAAGTTTATGCATATTTGCGTATAATACCCCATTAAATCACCTTGATTCTCTCTATATATATAGAAGAATACCCTACATCAATTATGTGATGGAACATATATATTCTCCAACACATATATTCTGATTTCCTATTCTTCGACCCGCGGTGCCAGTAAATATTTCAATACCGATTTGTCCGCCCTGCTGAATGTCATTCTCAAGGGATAGTCGGTGTTGAACTCCAATTTGACATCTTTAACATCTTTTTTGTTGACTAAAAACCGCTTCAAATTTTATACCGGCAACTCTGTCATCGCTTTCGTATTCGATGCAGTTAGATTTGGGATAAAAGTAGTCAACGACGCACACATTTGCGTTGTCAATCTCTTTTATCTTCAAGCCGTCGGGTTCTGCCCTGATTCTTACTTCGTCAACTATTTTGTTAATCGCTCTCAAGTCGTCCAAAAAACCCTTGAAATTTTCAATTTTTACGTGCATTTTACTCACCCTAACTTACATTTCAAAAATATGTACTCGCAACTTAGTAGTTGCCTTTCAGGGCGACTACCTTGACATCTGCGTCCTCGTCGTAGGTTATCGTTTTCTTTTTGAAATCAACCGTGTAGTCGTAACTTGGCATGGATGTTTCGCCGAGTTGCAACCAACTGTCCAAAGGATCCTGGTATGCTTCTTTGACCAACTTTCCGATAAACTCTTCCTCGTTTCTGCTCTCTTTTGCCAACTTCTGTAAGAGCGGTATCACATAGTCGGGATACCCGTCGGTATCGACCGAAAACACCACATCGCCCACAAAGATATTCGCGTTTGTTGTCATTTTTCCTCGCCTCGTTTCAAATTTCTTAATTTTTTTCCTATTGCAGGTTCTTTAGCACTTATGGGCTGTCGTGAACCAGCCGTAACTGACGATGAACGGGGAATGCGAGTTAGTAACGATGAAGAACTTCCCCTTGAAGTTGGGAAGCTCCTTGCGATTGGAGTAGTTCAATCGCTCAATCCATAGCGTTTTATGTCCATACTCGTTTCAATTTCTTCAGTGTATCGGAATGCTGTTTTGATATTTTGTCAATATGCAACCCATTCACTCTAAAATATCCTTTACCTTTAATATAAACTATAAGACTCCCTTCACCCCATCTACCGACTTCATATGCTGACCCACTAACATTGAATATGAAAGATTCCCCTTCGCGGGGTCCGCCCTTTTCGTAATATCCATCGTCTTTCAACATTTGTTCCATTTCCATAGCTTGCTTCCAAACAGACTCCGGAACCCACGCCTTTTCTACTTTGTTTCTTAAATCTTCGTCTCCAATGACTTCGGGGTCGATTGCAACCCATTTATTTTTCATATTTCTCATTCCTACTCATTCAAAAATCTTCTATATCAAAATCTTTTTCCAAATACATGCGCTTCATTTCTTCGTTTTGGCACTCGTCCAAATCCGAAAGCATTTTTGCCAATATTTCTCCTCTTTTCATAAAATCCACCTTTTTTTAAAACTTATGAAGTTTTCTTTACAAAATACGGACAATCAATACAACTCCTTCCGCATTCTTCTTTAAAACCTGCCGTGACCGTTATATCCGGTTTCGCGGCATAGTGATAAGAATCGGGGTTGTTGCACCAACCCGCATCTCCTTCTTTTACCTTTCCCATAAAACCACCTAACGATTTAACTCCAATAAAAAAATACTGCCCTGGCTCTCTCGGCAGTATCAAAAATATCATCTATGATGTCATATATCTCCTTGAGCGGAGCATTTTGTAACTTTTCCATAAGTTGTATGATTTTTCTGTTCCGCGTCTTCAACGCAAAGTCCCATGAAAAATTGAGCAACGTTTCTCCCTTCCATTCCTTGACTTTATTTTTATTTACATTATATAAAACAATCTTTTTCCACTTCAATTGCCTGATTTTCTCGTTTTGCAGTTCGTTCAGTTCGCCACTTACGAATTCGGAAAACCCGAAAATTTCGGGGTCAAACAACCCAGCTTCTTTCTTTTTTATTTCTTCGAGTTTCATACGAATTTTCACCTTTAAAAAATGGCAGAACGAAACGGAATGTGCCCCTTTAAGGCACTCAAATTGTTCCGCTCTCTTGCCTTAAAAATCGGTTTGTTTTAAATAGTTTAAAAAGATTTTGACCGAATCCCAGTTCATTCCCGGCGCCGAGTTTATCTCTATGATTTTGAAATCCTGGCTGTCCTTGTCGTAGCATATGTCGATTCCGCAAAGGTCTATTCCGAATATTCCCGCAACCCGCTTGCACAGCCTTATCGCGTCTTTGCTGAAGTAATACACGGGCTCGAAGTGGGCGTTGGCGTTTTTGAGGGCAAAACAGCTCCCTCTTTTTATGCTGACCTTGACTATTTTATTGCGAAACACTATGACCCTCCACTCGGCCAATTTGTTTATTTTCAGCGTCGCATAATCGTAGTCGCGGTAAAAACGGAGGAATTCCCGGACGGAACCGACTATCCTGAGATTTCCTTTCCGCCTCAGCACGATTTCCCGCTTCATTGCACAGCAAC
>CAZSVW010000016.1:0-15061 GCA_964610485.1 Candidatus Hydrothermarchaeota archaeon
AAGAGCAAATTTGGGCGTAGCCGAAGGCTAAAACACATATCCGCCTGTTGTCCGTGTGCGAAAGCACCGAGCAATCCAAAGGATTGCAAGAGTCCCGGACCCGCTCATATATCTCCCTCTACTCTTACTATGAGGCAGTTCGCCCGCTCAAATAATCTGAGGCTTTTACAAAACTCTTCGCTATTCCTGGGAGTTTTCTCGCCTCTTCCTCCATCACTTTAACCTATTGGTGATGACCTATAAGAGAATTTCCCTTTGATTCCTTGAGTTGATATTTTATTACTTATTTTTAACTCTCCCAGAGGTATTATCTATACAGCTTAAGAGCGGGATTCGGGATTCCAGACAACCTCAACTACGGAGCCCTTTCCCTCGTCAAAAAAACTTCTTCTCTCTATGAAACCAATCCCTTGGTAGGAATATTATTAAGAATAAGCATTCCTCCTATCAAATATATATTTCATATATTTATTTCAAAAGAAAAAACAGAAAAGTTCAGAAAAACAAAAAGACTAATCTCTGACTATGTATCTGTCCAGTAAATTTCTAGCTTTTTCTCTTTTTCTTTGGTGCCTCTCTAGAAATTTGATAACCTTCTTTGCTAGATTTTCTTTGCATTCGCCACATAAGATGTTACCGCTTCTGCAATTTTCTTCAAGTTCCTTGATTTTCCTATCCTTCTCCTCAAAAAAATAGAAGAAGTATTGATATACCGAGCATATTGAGGGGTTTCCTCCCTTTTCCCTTTGTTCCCTTATGGTCGGCTGCCCTCCCGTGAATGCATTCATGACTTTCTTTTTCACCACATCGGGGGGATCAGTAGTATAAATACTAGATTCCTCCTCAGATGCTGACATCTTTTCATGACCCAATAGGGAGGGGAAAAACTTACAGTGAATTAGTGCTGGTTTAGGATAATTTAGGAGGGGTGCAACATCCCTCGCAACCCTAAAGTGAGGATCTTGATCTATAGCACAGGGAATCAAGCACGGAACTTTCCTACCTTTCCTCTCTGTCTCAAGAAAAGCGGGAGCTGCTTGAATGCTCGTGAAAAATATACTCCCTATGTTAGTACTTGAATTGAAACCGAACACCGCTCTGGCTGTGGAGAAAGTTATCTTCTTAGCAACCTTTAAGGCTATCTTATAGAGCATTTCTATATGTTCTGTATCTATTATGATCTCAGTAAGCTGTGACTTAAATCCCAAGGCGATCACATCTAAAGCATTCTCATAGGCATATCTATTTGTGTCTTCTAATGTCAAGTTTTCTTTAAACAAGAACTTTTCGTCATCCGTTAACTGAAAAAGTAATTTTACCTTAAACTTATCTTGTAGATATTTGGTAAAAATCCATGGCATTAAATGTCCTAAATGAGTATTCCCACTTGGTCCCCTACCAGTATATAAAAAAAATCTATTTCCTTTATTGTATTCATCTAAAATCCAGTCTAGGCTTCTATGAGAATAAAAAATTTTTCTTCTTAGCATCAAGTGTAATTCTCCCGTAAATTTCTTTATCTTTGAAAGGATATTACCATCTAACCTTTTAGTTCCGAATTTTTCTATCAACGCATCATAATCTACTTTTCCATGGACTTTCCATGGAGTCACTAGAAATTCTTCCTTTTCCGTCTCCATTTAACCTCACCTATGGCAATATCCTCTCAACTTTATAATAGGTTATTTCACCCTCACTATCAACCACAGCAAATATCATAATTTTCTTAACACTATGAGCCAATCTAACTGCTCTTGCAATTTCGGGAAAACTTATTTTTTCCCCCTCGCTGAAGGCATGTACAAGGAACTTTGAATGATCCTTTCCGAATTTTCCCCGCTCGTAGACTCTGAAATGAGCTCCAAATTTAAGCCCCGTTTTAACCGTATATCCTCTCTCTCTTAGATCCTTATAAACTCTAAATTTTATCATAAATTCGTCCTCTTTTTCTATTTTTTTTACAATATCTCTAAAACTTGCATTTTCAAGTTCAAGTGCCCCTTTTTCAATAAGAAATAATCCCTCCACCAACGAAAGTTCCAATCCATCATTTATTTTCTTTCCGTATCCCCTCTGGAATAGTTTATCGGCCTTTTTATCTTTTACTATTATCCTATCACCAATAAGTAACCCTTTCATATCTCAACTCCTTGACCATTTCTAAGTAAAAATATATCTTTATTTAACGTGTAGCCACAGCTATCAGCAAGCTCTACATACTCCGCATTCAACCTCATATCCCCATGGCATGGTACTATATTTTCTGGTTGAAGGATTTTAAGCAGATCTCTATGGTCTTCTTTACTAGCATGTCCAGATACATGAGCTCCCTTAAAAATTCTTGCACCTTGCATTTTCAATTTAGTTTCTAAAGAATATCTATTGGCCTCATTTATTGGGTTTGGGATAACTTCTGCCGAGAATATTACCTGATCTTCCTTTTCTATTTTTAGAGGCATTGCCTTGTTAGCTATTTTCGTTAATAGTGCATCGGGTTCTCCTTGATGTCCAGTAACTACTAAGAGATACTTATCTTTCCCCTCTTTTCTAACTTTTTTCAGCATTCTCACTATTGCATCCGGACTTCCATAAATATGGACACCATCCAATTTTACTATTCCTATTTGTTCAGCTATGCTAACATATTTCTCCATGCTTCTCCCAAGAAGAAACGGGGTTCTCCCTATTTTTTTGGCTAACTCAACTATGCTATATATTCTAGCTATGTGAGAAGAAAAAGTTGTAACAAGTAATCCTTTATCGTTTTCTGCTTTAACTAAATCGCTTGCAAGGAGGTCTCTGGCTATTTTCTCTGGAGGAGTTCTCCCCTCGTTATGGACTCTCAAAGTTTCAACAATTAAAGCTCTAACCCCCTCTTTTCCCAGTTCTCTAAGTCTTTTATAGTCTGTTTTTTTACCTAAAACTGGAAAATCATCAAATTTGAAATCATTGGCATATACCAATTTTCCTTCTCTTGTATGGAGAACCAATATTACACTTTGAGGGATACTATGGGTAACCCTAACAAATTCTATAGTGATATCCTTAGCTACCTGTAAGGTTTCACCTTCTTCCAAAGTCTGTAGGGGATTAGCAGTCACTTCCTTTCTAACAAGTTCTATAGTGTAGGGTGTGCCTATCACAGGGGCTCCCGGAAATTTTTCCGCTAGGAAAGTTAATGCTCCTACGTGATCTAAGTGACCATGAGTCACAACGATAGCTTTTACTTTCCCTTTAACTAACTTATAGTCCGGGATTATCCCCCTACTAATTAGCTCTTGATAGGGTATTTTAGAAATATCTGTATCTTCATGAATTAAGACCCTATCCAAACGGATGCCCATATCTATGATAATTGAATCCTCCCCCACCTTAACGCATGTCATATTTCTGCCTATTTCTCCATATCCCCCTACCGGTATGATCTCCATATCACCTGCTCCTACGATTTGCAAACTTGCGACAATCAATTCCTCTAGTTTCAAGCCACTCTCTTGTATCTCCTGTTATCACCACGTCGCATTTTTTGAGGTCTTCAACTTTTTCTGCACCTACCAAGAACATTGCTATTTTTAGTTCTTCTATTATCCTCTTGATTTCCTCTTCTACATACCTATGACTCTTTCTTGCTTTTTTCAATAGAGGTAATGCTATACCACATAAATCAGCACCCAATGCTATCGCTTTAGCTACCTGAATTCCGTTTCTTATACCCCCCGTAGATATTATTTTTAGATTAGTATACTCCGAACATTCCACAGTAGAAACTGCTGTCGGTATTCCCCAATCCCAGAAAAGTTTTCCATAAGGTATGGTTTTGTCCCTGTAATACTCTACTGCGGCAAAGGAGGTTCCACCCACGCCTCCTACATCTATAACCTTAACTCCGGCTTTTTCAAGTAAAATCGCCTCCTCCCTAGCTATTCCTGCACCAGTTTCTTTTGCTATAATTGGGACGTCTAACTCCTTTGCCAGCTTTCTTATATTCTCGATTCCCCTCCTAAAATTGGTATCTCCTTCTTTCTGTATTGCCTCCTGTAGCGGATTAAGGTGTAAAGCTAGTGCATCGGCATCTATCATTTCCACCGCTTCTTTAGCTTCTTCTATTCCATAATCTTGAGAAAACTGTACAACCCCCAGATTTGCAAAGATAGGAATGGTTTGAGCTATCTCTCTAACAACGGTAAAAGTATGCTTTAATTTTGGATTTTCTATCGCAGCTCTCTGACTTCCCACTCCTAATGGAATATTCAAATGCTCAGCAGCTATTGCAAGATTTTCATTTATTCTCTTTGCTTTTTCATGACCTCCCGTCATAGAAGCTATCATTATTGGGGCTGAAATTTTTTTTCCTAAAAAATTTATAGTTAAGTCTATATCATCTTTATTTATCTCTGGTAATGCTCTATGAACAAAGAAAACTTCATCAAAACCTGTCTTTCTCCTGCATTCAACATTTTTAGCCAAACATATATTTAGATGCTCAAGTTTCCTTGGATTAATCATTTTTCTCCCTCTATTCTTGTTCCTTTTACTTTTTGACCTAATAAAGCTTTCTTCAATCTCCCCCTGACCTTTGCGTTTATTATTATTGAATTATATCCATCCTCTGCTAATCTTGCCAGTTCTTCAATTTTCGATTTAATTCCTCCAGTTACATCTGTTGGAATTTTGTAGAATTTTACCTTATCTATGTCCCTTATCGAAATTTTTTCAATCAGTTTCGCATCTTTGTATTTTTTAGGGTCCTTATCAAAAACCCCATCCACATCTGTAGCAAGCACTACCATATCTGGATTGAATTTTTTAGCAAGCTCTATTATTAATTGGTCCCCAGAACATATGCAAAATCCCATCTCTTCATCTAATACTACATCCCCATACAAAATCGGAGTAAAACCGTGACTAAAAAATTTATCAACAATTCTATAATTAAAACTGGATATTCTCCTTTTTTTACAGATGACTATAGCAGAAGTCTGTATTGAAATAGGTTTCATTCCTTGGCTTATGAATTCATCTACTATTAGTGAATTAAATTTCTGCATCGCACTTCTTGTTAAAGCTACACCTAAAAGTTGAAAAGAATTAAAAAGCCCTCTATCTAACTGATACTCCTTAGCTATCGGATGTCCAAATGATCCTCCTCCATGTACCACTATCACTCTTTTTCCGCTCTCTTTTATCTCCGACACGACTCTTCTTAGAATATTTCTCTTAATAGAAAATCTCTTTCTTTTATCTGTTAGCAAGCTTCCTCCGAGCTTTAAAATGATCATTTCTTGCCTTCCTTTTCAAGAATTCCTCGAGCAGCAAGCACTCCCGTAGCTGAAGCTATTATTATACCTCTCGAGACTCCTGCCCCATCTCCTGCTATGAACAAATTATCGATGCTTGTCTCCATGCTTCTACCCACTTCTACTCTCATGGCATAGAACTTCATCTCTGGAGCATAGAGTAACGTAGAATCAGAGGCTACACCCGGAATTACCTTATCAAGCTTTTCCAATCCTTCAATTATATCAGTAACTATCCTATGAGGCATGACCATCGCTATATCCCCAGGTGTAACTGATTTAAGTGTAGGTTTTACATTGCTCCTTTCTATTCTGCGCCACGTACTCCTCCTCCCTCTCCTTAAATCTCCCAATCTTTGAATTATGGGTTTGCCCCCGCCAAGCGTAGTAGCTGTCTTTGCAATACTCTCCCCGTAGGCTGTAGAATTCTCTACGGGCTCAGTAAGCTCCACATTCACGAGTAAAGCAAAATTAGTATTTTCCGAAATTCTATCTCGTAGAGAATGACCATTAACACCAATATATCCCTTATAAACTTCCTTCACAACAAAACCCATATGGTTAACACAAAATGTTCGAACAAAATCATCGTAAGTTTCGCTTATTATATGAAATTTCGGATCTCTGTTAACTTTGCATACGGGGCTCATTATTATTGCTGGAACTTCTACTCTAACTCCGATATCAATTGGACCATGTGAAATCTTAAGCCCGAGTTTCTTAGCCTGCTCTACAAGCCATGAAGCACCACTTCTCCCCGGTGCTACAATTATATATTTCGTATCAATTTTCTCTCCCGTAGAAAGTTTTACCCCGCTTTCAAGGATATCCTCAACCCTAGTCTCTAATAGAAATTTAACACCTTTTTTTATAAGATGTTCCTGAATAGATTTTATAACCTCTTTAGTATGGTCGCTCCCGATGTGTCTTTGTGGTATCTGAACAAATTCTATACCAGCAGAGGCCGCTTTTCTCGAAAGCTCTTCCTCTTCCTCCGGGGTAGCTTGATAAAGCTTCTTGGGTGCACCGTGTTTGACGTATATACCATCTACATATTTTACTAACTCCCATGCTTCCTTTTCATCTAGGAATTCATAGAGATTGCCTCCAATATCTGGGCGTAAATTTAGAGTACCATCTGATAATCCTCCAGAACCTCCCACACCACTTAAAATATGACAGGGCTCGCACCCAATACATTCACCGGTTATCCTCATGGGGCAGCTTCGCTGAGTCACATCTTTACCCATCTCAATAATCAATACCTTTAACTTACTCTTTTCTGCTAATTCATAGGCGGCAAACAGTCCTGCAGGGCCGGCTCCAACTATAACTACATCGTACTTTCTCATTTTTATCCCCAAAATATTAGGGTAAAATTCTATTTTAAAGATTTCTCATAAGCCTAATGTGAAAATATATTGGGTAGTTGTTGGAAGCTCTTTTCTTATAATTCTCAGTTCTGGCTTATAAACAAAAAGCTCTTCTCCTTTAACTTCTCTACCTATAATTTTGGATATAAGAAAAACCTCCGCTTTACCTACTATCCTAGCTGTTCCTTTACCATATTTTTCTGAAGAGAGTTCAATATAAACGGGGAGTCTAAGTCTATTTTGCATTTCTTGCGGTAAAATCTCTGCAATTTTTTTGAGTTCAACCTTCTTAAAATAATGGAAACTTCCATCTAGAAGTTTAACCCTTGGCTTATCTTCAAGTAGAAGTTGTGTTAAATTTTTTCTTTCGCTTGCTACATGTAAATTCAGAGATCTCAAATGTTTGATTAAAATCTTATTAATATCCATCTACATTTTTCCTTGAGACTCTATTCTCGTTTTTATCATCTTTAATTTGAAGAAATTCTCTCTCTCCATCTCTTCCAGTCTCATATCTATATATTTCACCGTAGCTTCTAATTTAGGTATTAAGATATTCTCAAGTGCATTAACCCTTCTTTTTGTTTTTTCTATTTCATTCGCTAAGAGATATACAGACTTTTCTATTTCTGCAAGTTCAAGTACGCTTAGTAGAGCTCTCTCAAATTTCCTACTTGCTTCATCTAATTGGGAAGAGGTATCTTGTAAACTGTATCCCCTTTCTAGAATGCTTCTCTCCTCTAGATTTAACTCCAACATCGGCACGCGCACGCCCATTATGTTTCTTATTTCAAGCTCAAGCTCTGGAATACTAGCCACAGTGAGAGAAGCTTCTCTTACCTTTAATGCTCCGATACTCATTTCAGCTAATATAAGTGCTCTATATGCTTCTGCAAGCTCCTTTTCTACTCTCTCTCTCAGGCCTTTTACTTGGTCCAATATATTAAAGAATTCCATTATTAGGGCATCTCTTTTTTCTTTAAGTAACTTGTACCCTTTCTTAGCTAGTTTTACTTTTCCTTTTAATTTCAAAAGTTCCATTCTAGTTGGATTTACTCCTTCAATCTTCTCCTTCATACTTCCAACCTATTTTGAACGATATTTTGGATGATATCTCTTTATATACTCCTCCTTTACCCTCTTGAGTTCCCTCTCAGGAAGAATGCTCAATAAATCCCAGCCAATATCTAATGTGGTCTCTATATCTCTATCTTCATATTTTCCTTGATTTACAAATTCCCTTTCAAATCTATCTGCGAACTCTAAGTATTTTTTGTCCTTATCAGTTAAAGCTTCTTCACCAACGACCGCAACTAAATCTCTTAAGTCTCTTCCCTCTGCATACGCAGAGTAAAGTTGGTCACTTACGTTTGCATGGTCTTCCCTTGTCATGCCTTTACCTATTCCTCCTTTCATTAGCCTAGACAGAGAAGGCAAAACATCTACTGGAGGATAAATTCCTTTCCTATGCAACTCTCTGGATAGAACTATCTGACCTTCTGTTATATACCCCGTAAGATCTGGAATTGGATGTGTTATATCATCGTCCGGCATTGTTAAAATTGGCATTTGTGTTATTGTACCTTTTTTTCCATGTACCCTACCAGCTCTCTCATAGATTGTCGCCAAATCTGTATACATATACCCAGGATACCCTCTCCTTCCAGGTACTTCACCCCTTGCTGCAGAGATTTCTCTAAGAGCTTCACAATAATTTGTCAAATCTGTAGTTATAACGAGTACATGCATATCTAGCTCATAAGCAAAGTATTCAGCTGTAGTTAGAGCCATTCTTGGGGTAATTATTCTCTCTATTGCTGGGTCATTGGCTAAATTAATAAATGCCGTAACCCTCTCTAGGGCTCCCGTTCTTTCAAAATCCTTCATAAAGAAAGAAGCTTCTTCGAATGTTATACCCATAGCTGCAAATACCACTGCGAACTCTTCTTCTTCACCCAACACCTTCGCCTGTCTCGCAATTTGAGCAGCTATATCGTTATGAGGAAGTCCTGAACCAGAAAAAATAGGCAATTTTTGTCCTCTAACTAGGGTATTCATTCCATCTATTGTAGATATTCCAGTCTGTATAAATTCACGAGGATATTCTCTAGCAGTGGGATTTATAGGATAACCGTGAATATCGAACTCATCTTCTGGTATTATCTTCGGTCCTCCATCAATAGGTCTGCCCGTCCCATCAAAAATTCTCCCGAGCATTTCAGAAGAGACGCCCAATTTCATAGTTTCTCCCGTGAATCTAACTTTGGTGCTTTTTGTATCTATTCCCCGAGTTCCCTCAAACACTTGTACTACTGCTTTATCCTCTGCCGCTTCTAAGACTTGACCTCTCCTTTTTTCTCCCGAAGGAAGCTCTATCTGTACTACCTCACCATAACTTACTCCCCTAACTCCTTGAACGATCATTAAAGGTCCTGCTACTTCAGCTACTGACATATATTCTTGTATTTTCATTCAAAACCCCCCTTTGCAAATAGCTCGTTGATTTGCTCACTAATTTTACTCTCAATATTGCTTATTGCCTCATCTAATTTATCCTCCTCGACATATTTCAATCTCGCTATATCATCCTTGACTTCTAGTTCGGCTATCTGCTTAGCTGGAATTCCTCTTTGCACGGCTTCTACGCATTTGTCATAGAAGTAAAGCATTATTTTAAGCATGCGGAACTGTTTTTTGGGAGAACAGAAACTATCTACTTCATGAAAAGCATTTTGCTGTAGAAAATCTTCTCTTATAACTCTTGCCCCTTCGAGAATTACTCTTTCCCTATCTGGAAGGGCGTCTGGACCTACAAGTCTAACAATCTCCTGAAGTTCTGCTTCTTTTTGCAGTAATGCCATTGCTTTGACCCTTAACTCTGCCCATTCTCCAGATATCTCTTTGGTCCACCAATCTTTTATTTTATCGGCATACAAAGAGTAGCTTCTAAGCCAGTTTATAGCGGGAAAATGCCTTCTATCGGCTAAAGATGCATCTAACCCCCAAAAAGCTTTTGTTATTCTAAGTGTATTTTGAGTTACGGGCTCAGAAAAATCACCGCCAGGGGGAGAAACCGCACCTACTACTGTAAGGGACCCTTCGCGTGGTACAGTGCCTATGGTTTTTATTCTTCCTGCTCTTTCATAAAACTCTGCCAATCTAGATGCCAAATATGCGGGATATCCTTCTTCACCTGGCATTTCTTCTAGTCTACCAGATATTTCTCTCATCGCTTCTGCCCATCTAGAAGTAGAGTCTGCCATAAGAGCTACATTATACCCCATGTCACGATAATATTCAGCTAAAGTGATTCCCGTATAAATCGAGGCTTCTCTTGCCGCTACTGGCATATTAGATGTATTTGCTATCAGTATTGTTCTTTCCATTAGAGGCTTACCGCTCCACGGATCAATGAGTTCGGGAAATTCTTCTAGTACTTCAGTCATCTCATTTCCTCTTTCCCCACAACCTATATAAACAAAAACCTGTGCATCACTCCACTTAGCTAGTTGATGACCCAAAACGGTTTTTCCTGCTCCAAATGGCCCTGGAATAGAAGCTGTCCCTCCCTTAGCTATTGGGAAAAAAGTATCAATTACTCTCTGTCCCGTAATCAAGGGAACATTGGGATCCAATTTTTCTAAAATTGGTCTACTTCTCCTTACTGGCCATCTATGATACATCTTTATCTCTTTTATCTCATTACCCTGCTTTATTTTCGCAATAACGTCTTCAATAGTATATCCCCCCTCCTCCGCTATTTCTACTACCTCTCCTTTTATATACGGTGGAACCATTATTTTATGCAATATGAGCTCGGTTTCTTGAACCTCGCCGATAAAATCTCCACCGGTTACTTTATCCCCCACCTTCACCAACGGCTTAAATTCCCATTTTTTATTTCTATCCAGAGCTTTAGCTTCAACTCCTCTCTTCACGAAGATTCCTGTATTCTCCTTTATTACTTCAAGTGGTCTTTGAATTCCATCAAAAATTTTTTTAAGTAGGCCCGGTCCAAGTTCTACTGATAGAGGAGCTCCTGTACCAATTACTTTCTCCCCCGGTTTTATTCCTGCCGTTTCTTCATAAACTTGGATTGTAGCTTTGCTGTCACGGAGCTCTATTATCTCGCCTATAAGTCTCTCTTCGCCAACTCGGACTACTTCATACATCTGGGACCCTTTCATTCCCTCGGCAACTACAACCGGACCGGCAATCCTTACAATTTTTCCTTCTGCCATGGATCATCACCTAACCTAATTTTATTTCTACACCCACCGCTCTCTTAACCAGCTCCTTAAGTGGGTCTACTTTCTTCTCTATAGGTCCAAACTTATCCGGGATTTCAACAATGAGAGGAGACATTCTCTCCTCGCTTATACTCTTTATTTCTTCTCTTAACTTTTCAGCTAATTTTTCAGTCAAAATAATTAATCCTATATCTCTATCATTCACTATTTCCAATAACTTCTTCTTTGCCTCCTCATGATCTTCTGTTATGAACCCGTGAGTTACCCCAGCAAGTCTAAATCCTGTGACCGTCGTTCCGTCACCTATTACAAAAATTTTCATTCTCTACCTCCAAAAAGTATCCTTGCAACTTTTACTCGGAGATCATTCTTCATTCTTTCTATCCTAGTCTCAAATGTATTATCAACTTGTATTCGTCCATCTTTACTTTTAACTATTATTCCCCCAATAGTCGAGATGTTTTCTTCTGAGAGTTCTACTCTAGGGAATTCTTTTATTATCTTTCTCAATAACTCTCTGTCCCTCTCATCGCACAAAATTTGAAGTTGTTTATCTGGAATAGAACTAATAGCCTCCTCAATTAACTTTCTGAGGATACTTTCATATTCGTCTGAAGAAACTATATCTCTAAGTTTTTTTTCAGCAAGGGAAAATGTTTTTTCTATTATGCTTTCTTTCGTTTCTAAAATAAGTTTTTTTGCTTGTAATCTGGCATTTGCAATAATTCTCTGTTTTTCAAGTTCTGCGTTTTTTTTGCCTTGAATAATTAGCTCCTCATATCTTTTCTTACCATCTTTTTCTGATTTCTTGATAATTTCTTCACTCTTTTTTTTGGCCTCCCCTATTATCCTTTCTACCTCTTTCTCTGAATCTTCTCTAATCTTTTCTAATATTAATGAACTCTCTTGCATTTTTTTTCCTCCTCTAGGAGGATATAGCACCAACTATACAATTTATTGCATCATCTAAATTTCTTTCTGACTTCTTCTCTATTTCTCTCGCATATTTTTTAGCTTCTTCTATGATTCTATTTGCCTCTATTTCTCCCTCTTTTTTTGCTTCTTCTAATATCTCTTCTACCTCTTTTTTTGCCTTTTCTTCGTACTCCTTAACTATCTCAATTCCTCTTACTCTAGCTTTTTTTAATATGTTTTCTGCCTCCTCCTCTGCTCTTCTAATTTTTTCCTCAGCCTCTTGCTCTACTTGTTTTATATGATTCAAAATTTCTACTACCATGGAAACCATCAATCACATCAAGGCTTATAAACTTTTCGTAAATAGTTTATCAACTTCTCGAATAGCATCACTCTTTACCAGCACGAGTACCCTATCATTGATACCGAGTTGGGTTTCCCCTGAAGGGATTATTAGCTTGCCATTTTTGTATACTGCAATTATGAGATAATTTTTTGGTTTTATTTCACTTATTTTCTTATTTAAAATTCTAGAATCTTCATTAACCACATATTCTAATATTTCCACATCACTTTTCGCTAAGATAGCTAAGTCCGATATAGAGGGGATGGTGATCAACTTGCTTATATATTCGGCTGCAGTAAGTTCTGGACTTACAACCACATCTACCCCAAGTTTCAGGAACACCTCCTTGTACTCCGGTTTGCTCACTCTAGAAATTACCATTTTTGCTCCGGAATTTTTTGCTATGAGGGAGGAGAGTAAATTTACCTCATCTTTTCCAGTGCATGCAACAAATGCGTCCGCTGTAGCTATATTTACCTCCTCCAACGTTTTTACTTGAGTACCGTCTCCATTTATAATTAAAACATCTAATTCTTTTGAAATTTCGTTGCATACATCTTTTTCTTTTTCTATTAAGGTAACTTCGTGCTTCTTTTTTATTAAAAATTCTGCCAAATGCCTACCTACTCTGCCTGCCCCCACTATTATTATATACATTACTCAACCACTCCCTCGTGGAGTATAAATCTAATTTTATCATTGCTATTAGATTTTATTTTTTTAATCTCCACTATTATTTCACTATTCTGCTTTATCTTTTTTCCTAGTGTACACCTAACACCCTGTCTCTGCAAATAAGCAAAAAGTTCTTTAAGTTCTTTTTCTGTATTTACCCTTACTCGATAATCATCGGTAACTGCATTACCTTCCTTAATTTTCTTTATAGTATCCACCATCGGAAATAGAATGCTCTCCCCTATTCTTCTAGCTCTCTCTCTTAACTCTTCTTCATTTTCTTCCATCTCGACTGCTTGAAATCCCTCTCTTATCACTCTAGAAAAAAAGAAATCTCTACCAAAATCGTATGGAAACCTAAAAGCATATTTTAGGTCTGAAATGTTAGTTAAGGAGGGTGTATATTTTATTGGACTAATCTTCATCTCGGGATCCTTAAGCACTACACCTTCTCTCCCCTTTATCTCCATTTCTCTCAATATTTCAAATGTTTTCTTTACTACTTCCTCTTTGGGAAAAATACCAAAAAAATTAACTCTAGGAACACCATATTCGTCTAGGATTTCCATTTTATCTTTTATGGACAAAGGGGTGTTACTTCCCTTGTATCTTACATCAAAAACAAAATATCCAAAATTGCAAGCTTCTTCATAACAATGTACAACATAGGGGTTCTCAGTACCTACGACCTCTCCACATAGGACTAAATCTCTCTCTTTTTTAGCAAATTTTACTACACTCTCAATTTTCTTTATTCGGGATGTAGTATATGGACAAATAAAACCCCCCCGCGTTAAAGTCACAATTTTATTATTTATCGAGAAAACTCTAACATTGTAACCATTCATTTTCTCTTCTACGGCAATATTGTTCTTAAAGTGTCTCTTTATTGCCGAACTTAAAAAGAGAGCCCTCTTTATTTTCGGATATCCTCTTATTACCTGGGGATTTTCTCCTAAAAAAACCACAGTTCCCTCTTCAATCCATCCCATCTTCTTTAGAAAAACGGCATATGGAGGGGTGAAATCTGTCCTTATCTTTATAGTTCCTCTTTTTATAGCCCCTTTTATTCTCCAAGCTTCTAAATTTAAAGATTTCGCTATAGTATTATACATAAAGCTTTAAAATATCTGTTTTTGTTATTATACCTACTAATTTCCCATCTTTAGTCACTGGCAATCCTGAAATCCCATTTTCTGTCATCAACTTTATCGCCTCGCCCACAGATGCATCCTCTCCTATCGTAATCACTTCTTGGTTCATTACATCCTCCACCATTAGGTTTCTTATTCTACTAAACTGTAGCTTATCTGCATGCTTCTTAAATGCAAACAAAGCCCTTACCACATCTTTCTCTGTTAAAATACCTACAATTTTTCCTTTCTCTACCACAATTACCCTACTTATGTTGTTATCTAGCATTAGTCTCCTAGCATGTACTACCCTATCCTCCGGAGAAACTACTATCACATAATTACTCATTATTTCTTTAACTGGAACTTCTGAATTGATTAATGTCCTTATTATGTCTATAGCACATACTATACCTACTATTTCTCCGTTATCTACGACAGGTATACTGGAAATTTTATTATCCAACATTAATTTGGCTGCCTCTCTTATATCCGTATCTTTTTCTACGGTTATCAGTTTTCTAGACATGGCGGATGAAACGTGTAAACTTGAGGGAAGAAGTTTACCATGCTTGCTGCTTCCTAACTCTCTTATTATATCCTTATCTGTAATTATTCCACAAATTTCTCCTTCATCCACTACTACAAGGGATGAAATATTATTTTTTTCCATTAGCTCCAAAGCATCAGAAAGTTTTCTATTTTTATCTATGGTAATGGCTTCACCCATCACTTCACCAACTTTCATTTTGCCATCCCTCTAACTATGTCGGTCTTGGTTATTATTCCCACCAGCTCATCATCTTCAACTACGGGGAGCCCGGAGATTTTTTTCTTAACCATGACCCTTGCCGCATCTGCTGCGTCCTGTTTCGGAGATGCTGTTATAATTTCCTTTGTCATTATATCCTCTGCTACGATAATTGGCAGATTCTCTACAACCCTCAACATCGCTCTTCCGCCCTCTTTAGGCCTTCTCAAATATTTTATCTTTCTGCTTCTAATTCCCGTCTCTGTATCTTCAAGGAAAGCAAATGATAGGTCTGTCGAGGTTACTATCCCAACAAGTTTA
>CAZSVW010000017.1:0-13444 GCA_964610485.1 Candidatus Hydrothermarchaeota archaeon
CAGATAGAAGAGATAGAATTAAATCCCTTCTCCTCTTAAAAGTCATTACCATGTTTTTAACAAATTCTTCTCCCGCTTTTAAGGCCGCGAGGGCTGCTCTCTGAGAAAGCGAGCAAGTGCTTGCTTGGATATATTGATGAATCTTGAGCATCTCCTCGATTAAGCTTAGTTCGGCTTGAACATAGCCAAGCCTTAAACCAGTCATCGCATAGCTTTTTGAGAATCCACTCACAACAATAGCTCTGTCTGTAAATTTACCAAAGCAATGGTGCCTAGCTTCATAGACTATTTCTTCGTAAACCTCGTCTGAGATGGCATAAAGCTCGTAATCCTCGCATATTTCTGCAATCTCTTTAAGAATTTTCTCTGGAAATACTACGCCCGTAGGATTGCTTGGCGAGTTTATTATTAATAGCTTAGTTTTCTTTGTTATTCTTTCTTTAATATCCTCTGGATTTGGAATAAACCCTTTCTTTTCCTCCAAGGGATAAGAGATGGGGCTACCTTCTGCCAATCTCACAAGTGGAGCATAGGAAACAAACCCCGGATTGGGTATCAAAACCTCATCGCCGGGATTAACCAGAGCCATTATCGCTATATGTAAGGCTTCAGAAGCGCCTGAGGTTACAATAATCTCCTCTTCGCTTGTAGCCACGCCTTTCTCTGCAAATCTATCAACCAAAGCTTCTCTTAACTCAACTATGCCTTTATTCGGAGTATAGTGGGTAAAATCTTCTTCCAATGCTTTTATTATTTCTTCTTTCGCTTCCTCCGGTATTCCAAAATCGGGCTCACCTATCGCAAGGTTAATAACGTTTTCTCTACCAGCAAGCTCAAACATTTTCCTTATGCCAGAGATATCTATATGAGCTAAACGTTTAGAAAACATGATAATACCTTTTGTTTTTATCTAATTTTAAAGGTTCTCATATCCACGTAAGCTTCAAATATCTAAAAAATTTTAAGTTTATTGTATATGATAGGGATAGTTTCAGACTCGCATGATAACCTAGAGAGTATAAACATGGCGATAAAATTCTTAAAAAAGAAGAATATAGAGCTCCTACTTCATGCTGGTGATATAATTTCACCTTTTGCTGCAGTTAGATTTAAAGAACTTGGATGTGAGATAATCGCCGTGTTCGGAAACAATGATGGAGAACGAAAGGTGTTAAGAGAAAAAATTAACAAAATCTCAGATTTCGCAGAATTTACCTATCGGGGTAAGAAGTTTGCTGTCTATCATGGAAGCATTGACGCAATAACTCGTTCGTTAGTTAAATCTGGGCTATATGACTTTGTCATCACCGGTCATACCCACAAAGCCAAGATAGAAGTGGTCGGGAAAACCATGCACATAAACCCCGGTGAACTTTGTGGATATCTAAATGGAAAGAGAACTTTATGCTTATTAGATTTAGAGAACATGAAAGCCAAGATCGAGGAGATATGATGTTTTTACTTAGACCCATCTATAAATTCTATGAATGGAAACTAGAAAAAAATGTAAAAAGAGGGAAAATCCCAGAGCACATAGGCATTATAATGGATGGAAATCGCAGATTAGCTAAATATCTAGGATTGGCACCATGGGATGGGCATAGAATGGGGGCCGAAAAACTTAAGGAAGTTCTAAGATGGTGCTATGACCTAGGGATAAAAACTGTCACTGCCTATGCTTTCTCTATGGAAAATTTTATGAGGCCGAAAAAAGAGATAGAAAAACTTTTTGACCTTTTTGAAGAATATTTCAGTGATATAGCCGAAGATGCTGAAATACACCAAAAAAAAGTCAGAATAAAGGCGATTGGAAGGGTCTATCTCTTTCCAGAAAGGGTTAAGAAGGCTATTGAAAAAGCAGAAAAAGCCACAAAACATTATAAAAACTTTAAACTGAATCTCGCTTTAGCTTACGGAGGGAGGCAGGAAGTTATAGATGCTGTCAAAAAAATAGCTAAAAAAGTCAAAGAAGGTGAAATTTGCCCTGAAGAAATAAATGAGAAAATTTTTTCTGAAAACCTTTACACCAGTGATTGTAAAGACCCCGATTTGATTATCAGAACTTCGGGAGAAGAGAGGATTTCGGGGTTTCTCTTATGGCAAAGCGCATATGCGGAATTCTATTTTTGCGAAACTTATTGGCCACGGTTTAGAAAAATAGATTTACTGAGGGCTATAAGAACTTATCAACAAAGGGAGAGAAGATTCGGAAGATAAAAACATCCATTACTCATAAACCCATTTCTCATCTGGCTTCTCATAGCTAAATATCTCATCCTCACTAAAGTAAAGGGAAATCTCTCTCTTAGCAGATTCCTCAGAATCTGCGGCATGCACGACATTTCTCCCTATTTCCATTGCAAGGTCTCCACGAATCGTTCCTAAAGCTGCTTCCTTTGGATTAGTTTTTCCTATCATTGCTCTAACAACACTAATGGCATCTTTTCCTTCGATTACCATTGCAACAGATGGCGAGGAAGTTATATATCTTATGAGCCCATCATAGAAATTTTTACCTCTGTGTTCTTTGTAGTGTTCCTCTGCAAGTTCTTTACTAACCCAAATCATCTTCAACGCAACAATCTTTAGACCTTTCCTTTCTATCCTCGAGATTACCTCGCCAATTAAACCCCTTGCAACGCCATCCGGCTTAACCATCAAGAAAGTCCTTTCCATCAACTTGCACCCTTCTCATATTTCAATGTCCACTTGAGTTTCCTTGGTTGTCTTTTGAGTTTTATCATGTTTTTTTCACATTTGCTACTGCAGAAATAATAAATTGTGCCATCTGTTTTAACATACATCTTTCCAGTTCCGATCTCAATTTTTCTTCCACAAAAAGAACATTCAAGCAATTCCATTTTTATCCCTTCACGGTACCTTTAGCTCTTTAGCCTCTCTTTCGGTCTCCCTCAACATTAAAATGTCCCCGATTCTCACAGGTCCTTTAACATTCCTTCTTATTATTCTTCCCTTATCTCTTCCTTCTAGTATTCTCACTTTAACTTGGATAACCTCTCCCGTCATGCCCGTTCTTCCTATTATTTCTACCACTTCTGCTGGAAAACCCAGCTCTTCCTCTGTCATATCTCTTCACTTCTTGAGCGCCGAAACCTTCTCAGCTATTTCCTCTACAATTTCCTTAGCTTTTCCAGGAGCCACTATACATGCTGAAGCTGCAGCTACTTCTAGTCCAGAGGCTTTCCCTAATTCCTCTTTACTTGGAACATAGACATAGGGAATATTCTTCTCCTCGCACAGCAATGGCAAATGAGCTACAACCTCTTCTGGTTCTACATCCTCTGCGATGACTACAAGCTTTGCCAATCCTCGCTCGACCATTTTTGTTACTTCGTTTGTCCCTTTATTTATCTTTCCGGTACTCCTAGCTACTTCTATCGCCTCATAAGCTTTTTCAGCCAGCTCCTTAGGTACTTGAAATCTAACATACATCTTTGCCAATTCTTCAAACCTCCTTTAAGTCATTGGTATTTTCACAACTAAAAGTTTCTAAAATTTAAACTTTTCTACTTGTGCGCAAAGTAGGCAACTACTTTATTGTTTATTCTGTCAATCCTAACAAAGCCAAACCTTTCGAATTGCACTATGCTTCCCTCATCTAACTCTTTTAATCCTATTTCTCCATATCCCTCAACTTTTCCTTTTGGAGTAATGACTATCACATCTACATATTCTTCAGAAATCCAATGAATTAGCTTTGCTTTCCTTTTTCTAGCCTCTTTTAAGTCTTCACTGTGGTACTCTGATAAAATTTTTTCATTTTTCTTTTTGATAATTATATTAAAAGCTTCCATCAACCTCACAAATTCTCCTTCATTTAATTCTTCCGCGTCTGAAGAGCTTATAAACAAACTTGCTTCACCATTCAATGTGGTAATCTTTATTTTCCTTCTACCTCTCTCTGGAAAATTCGGATGAAGAGGAGGAGAGGCTATGAATTCCCTACAATTTCTAACGATTAACTGCTTTGGTTCCCACACAAAAAAATACCTATTTGCTAAGGGGTCTAGTATTTCCTTATTGTGAGCATATAAATTTTCCCAACTAAAATTTACATCCACTTCTTTTACTCCCATCTCAAGCATTGCTTTCCTTATAGCATCGGGGTTGATTCCCCGCTTAGCTAGTGCTCTCAATGTACCGAGTCTGATATCATCCCATCCGCTATACTCCCCCCTTTCTATACCTTTTTTTATTTTAGAGGTACTTAGCGTTACCCCTCCTATGCTCATTCTTCCGTAATGGATAAACTCTGGCTTTTCCCAACAAAAGTAGTCGTATATGAATCCTTGCTTGATTGTATTTACAATGTGGTCTTTCCCTCTTAGAACATGGGTTATTCCCATTAGATGGTCATCCACAGCTACCGCAAAATTATATAAGGGGTAAACTTTCCTATTTCCTACCCTCGGATGCGGTGTTTCGCATATTCTTAGAATAGGGAAATCGCGCATGCTCGGATCTTTAAGTTCCATGCCGGTTTTCAGCCTCACTACTGCTTCGCCTTCACCAAATTCTGTAAACATCAAATCGAATCTCTCCAAATTCTCTTCTATGCTAAGACCCCTACATCTGCAACTTTTCTTTGCTTCTCTGAATTTTTTGAAGTCTTCTTGGGAACATACGCAAACATAAGCCCTGCCAAGCTCTAATAACTTCTTAGCATACTCATAATAGATTTCTAATCTATCGGATTGAAATTTGGTCTCGTGAACTTTGACATCGAGCCATTCTAAATCTTCGGGTATCATTTCATAAGCGGGAGGATAGACCCTGTTTGGGTCTGTATCTTCTAAACGTAATATTAATCTACCATTATACTTCTTTGCATACTCGTCATTGAGAATAGCTGCTCTTGCATGTCCTATATGCAATGGTCCAGACGGATTTGGAGCAAATCTTAAAATTACTTTATTTTTAACTTTTAAATCTGGAAGTTCTACCTTTTTTTTCTCTATTTTTATAAATCTAAACTTTTTTATCTCCTCTTCTATTTTATCCTTCGGCATAGAGTTAACTATATCTACTATCCTCCTAACTTCGGGGATTATCTCTTTTACTTTATCTCTAAGTTCGGGAGCTTCAGCTAATACCTTACCGAGCACCGCATTCACATTAGCTTTTCCGTATTCTGATGCATTTCTTAAAGCATGTTTGTATATTATTTCGTGCATCTCTCAGCATAATAATTTTTTTCAACGAAATAAAAGTAAGTTAGAGGTATGCAAAGAGGCAAAGTATACTTGGTGGGAGCGGGACCTGGAGACCCAGAACTAATTACTTTAAAGGCAATAAAAGCTTTAGAGAGCGCTGATGTGGTACTCTATGACTATCTAGCCAATGAAGAACTCTTAAAATATGCAAAAAAAGCCGAAAAAATATATGTGGGCAAATCTTTTAAAAAACATACGATGGACCAAGAAGAGATAAATAAACTGATAATAGAAAAAGCTAAAGAAGGAAAGGTTGTAGTGAGGCTAAAAGGTGGAGATCCATACTTATTTGGTAGGGGGGGAGAAGAAGCTATGGTTTTATCAGAAAATAAGATAGATTTTGAAGTTATTCCTGGAATAACTTCGGCAATTGCTGCACCTGCCTATGCATGTATTCCTTTAACCCACAGGAAATTTTCATCATCCGTCGTAATAGTTACAGGACACGAGGCATTGGATAAGGAAAAAAAAATAAGATGGCAAGAGATAGCGAATATTGATACGATAGTAATTTTAATGGGCGTTGGCAGGATCGAAGAGATAGCTAGGGAAATACAAAAAGTTAAAGGGGATGCACCTATTGCCTTTATTTACAAAGGCACGACTAAAGAACAAAAAGTTATAACTGGAAAACTCAGTGAAATTTCCGAGCTTAGAAAGAAAATTTCCCCTCCGTGCGTTATAGTCATCGGAGAAATAGTCAAACTAAGGGAAAAATTATGCCAAAAGTAGCGATAACAAGAGCAGCTCATCAGGCAAAAGAGCTAGCCAACCTTCTCTCAGCTGAAGGATTTGAAGTTTTCCTAATCCCAACTATAAAGATTGTCCCAAATGAGGAAGAGATTCGAAAATTTAAAAAGAGCAAAAACAAATTTGACTACATCATATTCACGAGCGCAAATGCGGTAGATTTAGTTCTCAATTATGTTGATGAACTCGATAGTAAAATAATAGCAATAGGTCCAAAAACCAAAAAAAGATTGGAAAAATTCGGATACAAAGCTAGATACCCTAAACAATACATTGCGGAGGGAATAATAGAGGAGTTTAAAGAAGAGCTTTTAGGTAGGAGGGTGGCTATTCCAAGAAGTAAAATCGCTAGAAGAACCTTAGTAGAAGAACTAAAAAAAATATGCGATGTTAAAGAATTTCAGATTTATACTGTAGAAATTCCCTCATTTAGCAATTTAGAAACTTTTCTGAAAGAGAAAATAGATGCTATAATCTTTACGAGCCCAAGCACCGCTAGGAATATCTTTCTAATGAGTGAAAAATTAGGAAAAAAGAAGGAGATTAAAGAAAAACTAAATAAAATGATTGTAATTAGTATAGGGCCAATCACGACTAAAACTTTAAAAGAACTTGGTGTTTTTTCTGTGATAACTGCCGAAGAATATACAATAGAAGGGGTTGTTAAAAAATTAAAAGAGGTTGTGCATGGTAATTAAAAGCCCATATGATTTGGATAGATTTATCGGAATGGAATATTTTATAACAAATACCTCTGGTATAGGAGGGAAATTAAGAACATTTTACGAAGATTTTTATGTAGAGGAGATCATTTCACCAAAATGTAAAGAGGGAGATTACCTATACTTTATACTAGAGAAGAAAAACCTAGATACTTTAGAAGCTATAACAAAAATAGCAAAAAAGCTAAGAATATCAAAGAAAAGATTCTCATTCGCTGGAAATAAAGATAAAAGAGCTTGGACAAAACAAATTATCTCTGTATATAAGTTAAAAGAAGAAGAAATCAAAAAAGTTAATATACCATCAATAAAAATTCATGTTATAGGAAAAGGAGATAAAATTAAACTAGGGGATGCAAAAGGGAATTTTTTTAGGATAATTGTAAGAGAAATAGAGAATGTTGAAGAGATAGAGAAAACAAAAATCCAGCTCAGAGAATATGGAATACCGAACTACTTCGGATATCAAAGATTTGGCACAACGAGACCAAACACCCACCTAGTCGGAAGAGAAATTGTTAACAATAATTTAAAAAATGCCGTACTTTATTATTTAGGAAAACCGTTTGAAACAGAGGGAGAAAAAGCATACTATGCAAGAAAAATATTAGAAAACACAATGGACTACAAACTTGCACTTAATTATTTTCCGAAAAACTTGAGATACGAGAGGGCCATGCTTTCTCATTTGGTTAAACATCCAAGGGACTATGCTGGGGCTTTACGGAGAATTCCATTAAAATTAAGAAAACTGCTCGTCCATGCATACCAAAGCTATCTTTTCAATAAGGTTTTAAGTAGGATGATAGGAGAAGAAGAGAGTATAAAAAATAAAAAACTTCAAATCATAGGATATAAAAGCAAGTTAAATGAAATAGAAAAAGAAGTCTTGGAAGAGGAGGGGATATCAAAAGAGAATTTTAAAATTAAGAGTATGCCAGAGCTCAGTTCTCCCGGTACTTTAAGGAATGCATGTATCGAAGCTAATATTGAGTATGAAATAAAGGATGATTCTTGCATATTCGAGTTTTCTTTACCAAAAGGTAGCTATGCCACAGTCATACTAAGAGAATTCATGAAAAGCGACCCACTAAACTACTGAAATTCTTCTATAACGCCTTCAATTATATCTGTGGGATTATCAAACTTTTCAACAACTCTCTTGGATCTCTCCTTTAGCTCTTCTCTCATCTCTATTATATTTTCAATATTTTCAAGAATATCGTGAAAATCAGAAAAATGAAATAACAATTTTTTCTCAATCAAAAACTTATCAACTCCAAGAAGCTCATTTGGATAAAAGGAAATTGCGGGGGTGCCAAGCAACGAAGCCTCTCGATTCATTGTCCCCCCTCCCCCTATGAAAACTAGAGCATGATAAATTAAATTTAATGCATTTTTGGTCTTTAAATTAACTGCATGAGCATATTTCTCTTCACCTCTCGGAAGAACAATAACTTTATACCCTAGTTCAGAAAGCTTTGAGATTAAATCTTGGGCTACGCTTGTTCCTTTAAAGTAAGATGCATATATTGGCTCTGGCCTAAATAAGATATATTCTCCCTTTATTTCCGGATCTTTTGGAATAAAATCTGACACATGTGCATATTCACATATCCCGTAAAACTTGACAATTTTTTTCCTATCTGCTCCTTGATTCAATAATTTTTTCTCATTTGTAGCTTTAGGTATGATTATTTTTGTACAGAGAGATAAAAAAAGCCTATTTTGTTTTTCTGCATGCTCATTATCTACAACCTGAACACACGGAATACTCAGACCAAATGCCACTCTGGGGAGCTCAACAGAATGTTTGGAGAGTGCAACTCTGATATCTAACTCGGAAACTAATTGAGCTAACTTTTCTATCCTTTTTGAACTCTCTATTAGCTTTTCTTTTTTATTTCTGCCGTGTTTTCCTACTGTTATATGAGGTATCTGATTTGCTTCTAAAAGGCTAATCATATTTCCAATCTTCCTAGTTGTAACAAAGGCCCTATGTTTCCTTATAATATCTTTAAAGAAGAAAACATGGGGGAGGTTTGTTATATCTATCCATATCATAACCTTATTGCTCCTACATCCTCAAATCCTTCTCTTTGTCCAGTTCCCGCTTTTTTTGTAAGTTTTTCTGGATAAAAGAGCAGATTAACAACGTTTCTAGCGTGTTCTTTAGCTCTTCTTTCACATAATTTTGCAAGTTCCTTCTCACTTTCTACCTCATCTTCGTGAACAAAAACCTCGATTATGTGCTTATTGGTCAATAATCTCGCTAACATTATCCCAAGAGATGCTTCATGCGCACATATTTTGTCTATCTCCTCTTTTCCGGGCATGGCAAAAGCCATAGCTATATCGCATCCTCCATCGAGTAAACGTTTGCACTCCACCGCTAGGTCTTTCATCCCCGGTACAGTTCTCCTTATTATCTTCACATTAGACGTGAGTTTTTTTATCTCATCAATAGCATATTTTGCCATGTCATACCGAGCAAATGTTGTATCCACTAATGCTATTTTTTTCATTACTTTCTTCCTCGACCTCAGAATTTAAATATTTTCTTACAACAAATTACTTACTATGTTCTCTACTAGAGTAAGGGAAGTTGCACCATCAGCGACTTTAGAAATAACTGCAAAGGCAAAAGAAATGAGAGCTAGAGGTATAGATGTAATAAGCTTAGCTGCAGGCGAACCTGACTTCGATACTCCAATACATATAAAAAAAGCCATAGTTAAAGCTTTAGAAGATAAATTTATCTACTATACTCCTACTTTAGGAATTTTAGAACTCAGAAAAGCCATATCAGAAAAACTGAAGAGAGAAAATGGAGTAGAATACTCAGAAAAAGAAATAATAGTAACGCCGGGGGCTAAACAGGCTCTATTTGAAGCCATCTTAGCTCTAATAAATCCTGGAGATGAGGTTTTACTTCCCGACCCATGTTGGGTCTCATATGATCCTATGGTAAAACTCGCGGGAGGAAAAGTCATTTACATACCAACAAAGGAGGAGGAAGAATTCAAGCTTCTTCCAGAAAGAATAGAAGAAAAAATAACGGACAGAACCAAGCTTATAATCATTAACTCTCCTTGCAACCCCACCGGTACTGTCCTTAATAAAAAGGATTTAAAAAATATTGCCGACATATGTCTGGAGAATGAGATATTCGTCATATCCGATGAAATTTATGAAAAAATAATATTTGGAGAAAAACATATAAGCATAGCTTCTCTACCAGAAATGAAAAAAATAACTATAACTGTGAATGGATTTTCAAAGGCCTACTCTATGACCGGATTCAGACTAGGTTATGCAGCTGCCCCAGAAGAGATTATAAATGCTATGAAGAAAATTCAAGAACACTCTGTGAGTTGTGCGACTTCTTTTGTTCAGAAATCGGGTGTTATAGCTTTGAGAGAAAAGCAAAAAGAAGTAGAAATGATGGTAAGAGAATTCAGAAAAAGAAGAGACAAACTCATGGATTTACTTTTGGAAATTCCTGAAGTAAGTTGTGTTACACCCAAAGGGACTTTCTACGCTTTTCCAAATTTCTCTTTTTATAGTAACAATTCTATAAAATTTGCAAAGTATTTACTAGAAAAAGCCAAAGTAGCTACAATACCGGGAGTCGCTTTTGGTAAGTGCGGCGAAGGATTTCTTAGGATATCTTTTGCTACTAGCTTAGATAAAATTGTTGAAGGAATAGAGAGAATCGAAAGGACGCTCAGGGGGTGGAAGCAATAGTCGAGGTTTGTATAGTTGCTGGAAGTCCCTCAGATAGAGAGCTCGTTAGGAAAGTTGAAGAGATATTTAATAAGCATGGAATAGAGTATGAAACCTATTATGCTTCTGCCCATCGCGAACCAGAAAAACTCAAAGAAATCGTGAAAAAAACCGAAGCTAAGATATTCATAGCAGTTGCGGGACTAAGTGCTGCTTTGCCCGGATTTATAGCTTCATATACAGAAAAACCGGTAATCGGATTGCCGAGAGAAGTAAAACTCCTCGGACTGGATGCTCTATTTGCAATGGTCCAACTTCCTCCAGGAGTTCCGGTTGGGGTTGTAGGCATAGATAATGCTAAAAATGCTGCTTTACTTGCAATGAGGATATTAAAACTTTCAAAATCCGAAAAATAATCTTTATATTTTTAATTAAACCTAATTTAAGTTGCACCCGGGTGCCCCTCCACCTCCTTTTTTTGGAATCGAAACAATTATTTAGTCAATTATAGGATTCTTCAATTATGAAGAGGATTGTATGGGTATTAATAATTTGCGTAGTTTGTGGTTGTATGCTTAAAACTCCAGAACACAAAATAAAAACAAGCTGTGAAGTTACCCCGAGTAGGGTTAGTCTGTCCGATAAGGAAAAACTAAAAATAGAGGTGAGGGTTACTAATATCGGTAAAAATAAAGAGATAGTTACCGTAGAAGTAGGAGGTACAGAAGGATTGGAGATATCTGTTCCTTCACGAACAACTTTCATGTTAAAGCCTGAAGAAAGCAGAATAATTTCATTCCCAGCAGAGCTTACTCCAGACGCACTACCAGGGGATTATGTTATAGATGTTAAAGTATCCACAGAAAGTGGAGAAAATGTGACAGATGTAGCAAAGGTAAGAGTGGTGGAGAAGAAGGGATGGCTATAGATGGGCCCGTAGTCTAGCTGGTTATGACGTCGCCTTGACGAGGCGGAGGTCCTGGGTTCGAATCCCAGCGGGCCCACTCTTAAATAGGAGGAGAAATTTTGATTGAAATAATCAATCTTTCAAAAAAATTTTCAGGAACTACAGTTCTCGAAAACATCGATCTCACCGTAAGAAGGGGGGAGGTCTTTGGAATTTTAGGACCAAATGGGGCCGGAAAGACTACCCTCATGAAGATTATTGCAACATTGATTAAACCTACAGAAGGCAAAATCAAAATTTTTGGCCTTGACATATTCAAGGATAAGTATAAAATCAAGAAGATCATAGGAATGGCTTCCCATGAAGATCTTGTCTATAGAGAACTAACTGCAAGAGAAAATCTCGCATTTTATGCAACTTTATATGATATCAAAATAAAAATTGAAGATCTACTTAAAAAAGTTGGATTAGAGGGCAAAGAAGACATACCAGTTAAAAATTTCTCATACGGAATGAGAAGAAAGCTAAATATCGCCAGAGCTCTGATAAATAACCCGCAAGTATTGCTATTAGACGAGGCACTTTCTGGTCTGGACATAGAATCAAAGAAAAGAGTATACAAAATGATCGAAAATCTCAAATCCAGTAAAACGACAATTTTTCTTTCAACTCATGAGATAGAGGAGATAAAAATATGCGACAGAGCGGCTGTAATTAACAGAAAACTCCTAAAAGTTGGTGAGGTGGATGAAATTCTTGAGTATTACGAAAAAAGATTTAAAACTTGAACTAAGGGACAGACAGACTTTTAATTTTATGTTTCTCTTCTCTTTAATAACATTGATGCTCTTCAGCTATACTTTAAGCTTTAAAGAATTATCTGTAATCTCTCCTCAATTATTATGGTTTATCTTTTTATTTTCTGCTATGCTAAGTTTATCCAAGAGTTTTTTAAGGGAAAAAGAGTGGGGAACATTGGAAGGATTAAAACTCGCCCCCATTAAAGAAACAAGCATTCTTGCTGGAAAAATAATTTTTAACCTAATTTTATTATACACTATTCAAATGATAATTTTTCCTCTTTCAGTTATTATTTTTAATATCCATATAAAGAGTTTACTAACCCCTATTCTCGTTCTCACGCTTGGGAATTTGGGTCTTGCTATTATCGGCTCTACTTTCTCCAGTTTTACACTAAAATCGAAAGTAAAGGAACTTATCCTCCCAATAACCTTTCTTCCTGTTTCATTTCCCTTCCTGACAATCTCTACAATTGCCTTAGAGAAATCTTTTTTAGGTCAACAAATTACAAAGGAAATTTTACTTATGGCCATTTATATAATTGCAGTAGCCACGATTTCGCTTTCAACCTTCAGTTACCTTATGGAGGATTGAAAATGCTAAAAAGAGTAAACTACATAATTGGTTATCTCTCTCTTACAATTGGCAGTTATTTCTCGCTCCTTATACTCAAACCTGAAAAAAATTTAGGGGAGATCTATAGGATATTTTTTTTCCACTTCCCTCTAGCCATAGCTAGCTATATATCCTTTTTTCTCTGTTTGGTGTTTAGTATTGCGTACTTAAAGAAAAGAAACTTACAATTTGACGATCTCGCATCTTCATCGGCAGAGGTGGGTTTACTTTTTTGCATTCTGGCAATTATCACTGGTGCTATATTTTCCAAATACGCATGGGGAGAATATTGGTGCTGGGACCCAAAGCAAACGACTACATTAATGGTATGTTTAGTCTATGCCTCATATCTAGCCTTACGCTCTTCTATCGATGAGTATGAAACCAAGGCAAGAAGCTCATCTGTTTTTGGAATATTTGCCTTTTTTACGGTTATATTAAGCTATGTATCAACAAGGATATGGTTTAGTCTCCACCCAACAATTATTACAAGAGGAGGGATTGCTTTAGAGAAAGAAATGGTAATAATTCTATTGCTGATGCTCTGCGGTATGCTCTCACTTTGCTCTTCATTAATTATAATAAATAAGGAAATAAAGAGAATTGAGAGGAAGGTGAGAAATGAATAATAGAGGGATATTCATAGCAACGATGATAATGCTCACTCTCATATTTGCATACCTAATATA
>CAZSVW010000017.1:13544-14834 GCA_964610485.1 Candidatus Hydrothermarchaeota archaeon
GGAGGTTCTCTAATGAAACACCCATGCCCCCCATCCTCAAACACTTCGCGATTTGAAACCTTTCCTTCTGCAAATCTTACTATATATTTCTCAATCCTCTCTCTATCCAAAAGTTTTGTGTGATGTTCCAATATTCCCAATATTTCCCTATCCCTAACTACACCTATCATTGTATGCCCATTGCCTATGTCCACAGCAATAGCATATCTATCTTTTACTTCGTGCAAAGCCCCAACGATAGCTGCAAACTTTGTGTCTACGATCAGAATATTATCAAAATACCTTTTAGCAAGTTTATACACAGCCCTCATTCTGGTAAAATAAGGTGGGGGGTTCTCAAATCCCAAGTCTCTAATCATGGGTCTTTTACTTATCATTTCCTCTATTTTTTCAAATCTAAAAATTCTATCGGACTTACCCTTCTCGAATCCATGGTCCTGAACTCCTATCCCCACATAATCAAAATAAAATTTTTCTTCTACAGCTTCTAAGATACCACGTAATAGTTCAAAGTCTATATCCTTTGTTTCTAATTTCTCAAATTCCCTATTATTTAAATAAGGTTCAGAATTCTCCACAATTTCTATTCCCATTTTTCTAACTCTATCCAAATCATCTCTAATACTCCTTGCGGCTTCTCTTGTCATAGCTACCTTGTATCCTTTTTGTATATGGTGCTTGATTGCGCGAGTTATTGCCCCCCCTCCCATTGTCATACCGTATAGAAAAACATTCTTATTCAAATTCTTTATTTTCTTGGCAAGCACTTGGGTCATTGAGGGTAGAACAACCTTAATACAATTTTCAATATTTTTTTCACTATCATAAATGAGCAAATCTTGGGTACCCAAACCCACATCTATGGCAAGAATCCTCATGCTTTCACCCCAAAATTTTTAAAGTTAAAACTGAAATTAACCTCATCCATGAAAAAATTTCTCATAGCTCTTGGTATAGTATCATTATGTATAATTCTCGGTTTGCACTTAAGCCAAGAATACATAGTACAAGTAAAGCCGGTAAGTGAGGGAATTAAATACAAAAATGACGGGGAAATCCAGCTATATGGTGAGATAGTAGATGGAAGTTTTAGAATAATCTCCCCTAATACATATGCATTTGAACTTACAGATGGTAAAGCTACAGTTAGTGTGATATACGCTGGAGAACTCCCCTCAACTTTTAAAGAGGGAATTAGGGTTACCCTCACCGGAGAATTTAATGGAAGTGTGTTTAGAGCTTATAGAATGTTAACAAAGTGCCCGAGCAAATATGAACAACTTAAAAGTA
>CAZSVW010000018.1:0-14775 GCA_964610485.1 Candidatus Hydrothermarchaeota archaeon
CAGAAATATGTCTGCTCACAAATATATAAATATTTCCCACCCGCCTCCCTGCGTATCCCCTCGCTCTCGCAAGGGGTCTTGCAAGCAACGGGAAAATAAACACTTGGAAAGGAACAGGAGATTTGAAATAACTTAATTACGATATTAAAAGCAGGAACATTATCATTTATGATATGTAGCACAACATTTCTTGCTTTATTAGAGGGTATATATTTGATTTTTTCTGGAATTATTTCTATAATTATGAGGAATTAGAGAAAGAACTTTTTGCTTATTGGTTTTTGCTAGTGTAAATTTGTGCAATTTTAATATTCGCTTAGACTTTCAGGTCTCCAGTTTCTGTACCTCTCTCTTTTTCTCCACATCCTATAAGTGAGATAGAGGAGAGATACGCAAATAGCGAGTAATACAATGGGAAGTGCATAACTGCAGATATTTACATGGTTTATGGCTCCTTTTCTTCCCAACTCTGTAGCCTCCCGAGTTGCATATGTGAGATACTTAACTTTTGTTGTTCCTAATTTGCTTACCTTTGAAAGCTCAAATATTCCGGTCGCCAATGAGAGTAGAGAGAGCGAAAGTAAAACTAAAATTTTTGTTCTCTCATGTGGGTGGAGTATATTTCTACCTTTTTCGGTAAGTCTATAATATACCCACTTGCTATATTCTTGCTTTTCTACCAAGCCCACATCGAGCATCTTACTCAAGTGTTCATGGAGCGAAGATTTGCTAAACTTAAGCTCCCTTGAAAGCTCTGCTATAGTTTTAGGTCTCTCATCGAGACTCTTAAGTATATTTATCCTCGTCTCCGAAGCTAGGGCTTCAAAAATTTTTCTATCAAGCGTTACCTTCTCTTGCAAAAGAACACCCCTCTTATTTTTTATTAAAACTTCTATTAAAACTCATCGAAACTGTTCGGTTTCTACCGAATAGATATTTACGGCTGCATAAAAACCCTGAATCAGAATATCATGCAAATTAAATTATAAATTACAATAAAAATTCAAATCGACGCTTTTATAGGATTTAAAAATATCTAAAAAAAGAAAATTTATCCACTATAATTTTTACCCCCAAAAAGTATTTTAAAATGGTGGTGATAATTTGAAATTGAGAAAATGGATGACTTGAATTTGGAGATAATAGTCAAATCCGGAATATTACCTGTAAGGGTAAGTCTGAGTAGTCCTTACTTCGAATTGTTCAAACACTTCCTTGAGAATACCGGAGAATGCTTTATAATCCTCGATTCTAAAGGGAAGGTCAAGTATGTAAATAAGGCATGTGAAAATTTCTTCTCAAAACCAAAAAGTGAGCTTGTTGGAAAAAAAGTAAAACTTGACTTGTGCCAATTTGAAGAAAAGGAGAAGACACTAGAGGAAGAAATTTTCGGAAAAAAAGCAAAGATAATTGGGAGAATTGCCAGAGACGAAAAAGGAGAACTACTCGGAGTTTGTCTGATAGTTAGAAGTGAGGAGAAACCAAAAGTAAGAGAGCTACTTGCGGATATAATGTATCACGACCTAATAAATCCCCTCACTGTGATCAAAGGGGTTGCATCTCTGGGTAGAGAGAACGTTGAAGATGATGCATTAAAAAGAAATTTCTCCATAATAGTGAAGAACACAGAAAGATTGGAGGGAATGATAAGGAATATAGCAACTTTTATAAAACTAGAAACATTAGAACCAAGGTTCGAATCTGTTGATCTCGTTGAAGTTATCAAAAATACATTAAAATCTTTCTCCGAGAGTATAAAAGATAAGAACTTGGATATAGTCACATATCTCCCTGAAAAAATGGAGATAAAGGCTGACCCGATAATAGAGCAGGTGTTTCTAAATTTAATCTCAAATGCAATAAAATTCTCCTTCAACAACTCTAAAATTGAAATAGGAATTCAGGACATGGCGGATAAAGTTAGGGTATATGTAAAAGACTATGGCCCGGGGATACCAGACGAGTATAAGAGAAAGATATTCCAAAGATTCGAGAGGGTGGAAGAAAAAGAAGAAGGGAAAGGATTAGGATTGGCAATAGTTCAGAGAATAGTGGAAATGCACAACGGAAAAGTATGGGTAGAGGATAACAAACCTACCGGAAGTATTTTCTATGTTGAAATACCAAAATGAAATATGAATGTCACATTTCTTGGCGTGGGCGAAGCTTTCTCTGATTCCCCATCGGTTTCTTTTTTATTAGATGAAGATGTGTTAGTAGAATGCGGACCCCAAACCGTGATGCAACTAATGAAAATGTCTTTCGACCCAAGTTCTATAGATATAGTATACATTAGCCATGCGCATGCAGACCACTACTTTGGAATACCACTGCTCTTACAAGTTCTATCTGAGGAGGGTAGAGAAAAGCCCTTAGAGATAATAGGACCAGAGGGGATCAAAAAGAAGATAGAAGACCTTCTATATTTGGGATATAGGAAAAATATTAAAGATTTGGGATACAAAATCAACATAAAGGAAGAAAGCGATGGTTCTGAAGTAAAGATAAACAAATATAAATTTTCTTTTGCAGAAACCATACATTCAGCTAGATGCCTATCGGTATCTATAAGTAAGGGGGGGAAGAAGGTGAGTTATACCGGGGATGGCAGGCCAACCACAAAGACAAGAGAACTAGTTAGAAACTCCGACATGCTGATAGCAGAATCTTACTGTAGCGGTTTTCGAACCCACTCATCAATCGTAGAAAGCTCAAAACTTGCCAGAGAAAGCAACTCAAAACTTCTCGTGGCTGTCCATATATACCGAAGATGTAACTTAAAAAGAGAATTGGAGAAAGCACAAAAAATTTTTTCTCCCATTATAATTCCAAAAGAATTTGACACAATCAAACTATGATTTCGGAAAAGAAGTTTTATAAACTTAGAACTAGCCCAAGTGACTTTATAGTTGAAGAAATTATCAACCTAAAACCATGCAAAAAAGGGAAATACACATTATATAGACTCACAAAAAAAAATTTAGACACTTACGAGGCAATTAAAATTATATCCAAACGTTTCAATATACCCTTAAACAAAATATCATATTGTGGGATGAAAGATAAGCATAGCTTATCTATACAATTTCTGACGATTCCAAAAAAATTTAGAGTGGAGTCCTTCTCAGAAAAAAACATAAAGCTACAACGTCTCTTTGATGTGAATAGGAAACTTAGATTAGGCATGCACCTAGCAAATAAATTTACCATAACTCTCAGAAAAATGTCCAACTCTACTCTAGAGAAAATTCTGAGCAATATAAATTTTATTAAAACAGGATTCATTCCAAATTATTACGATAGCCAGAGATTCGGCTCTATTAGAGGTGCTAAGAAGAAATTCATATTTGAGGAAATTATCAAAAAAAATTATGAAGGTGCTCTTAAAATTTTTTTAACTGGAAAATACAGAAAAGAAAAAGGATATATAAAGGAAATTAAAGAATTCATAAAATTGAATTGGGGTAACTGGAGTGCTTGTAAAGAATTTCTCAAGGAAAAAAAGAAATACGAAAATTTCTTCGAAATTATAGGATACCTAGAGAGCAATCCCCATGATTATATCGGAGCGATCAAACTGATAAGAAAACACCTGCTCACTCTCTATATTTCTGCCTATCAAAGTTTCATATGGAATGAAGCGGTAAAAAAAATACTCAAAGATAACGTGGGTGAAAAATGCTTAGAAGAGGTTGAGTATTTGGCAGGTAGTCTATATTTCCTGAAAAAAGGTGATTATAAAGACTTCTTTCATAAATACGGAAAATTTAGTCTTCCTCTTCCATCTTCAAAAATTAAAATTAAGCTATTCGAAACCATACTATCGGAAAGGGGAGTTAACATAGAGGATATAGATAGAACTGCCGAAGTAATTGGTATAACCCCAGCGAAAGCCCTGAGGAGAGTTTTGATTAAACCAAAAAATCTGGAGGTTATAACTTACGGAAGAGAAAATGGTAACTTCCTAACTTTAAGTTTTATACTCCCCCCGGGGAGCTATGGTACGGTTGTATTGAAAAGCCTACTAGCTGCATAGATTAGAGATTAACTTTCTACTTCTGCTGAATTATAACTCTGTGGGGATAAGGAATGACTATCCCTTCCTCCTTGAATCTCGTAAATATGTTCTCAAGAGTCCTGGAAACCACTTCTCTCTCTTTTTTTAGATCGTATCCCTTTATCCAGAACCAAAACTCTATATTTATTCCATTATCGCCAAACTCAACTATGAATACCCGAGGAGAAACATCCAACCTTTCACCCGCATGAAATACCTCTCCCTTACAAACTTCCTTATCTTCATTGAGTACCTCTAAAATTATTTTCTTAGCTTTGCTCACATCAGAATCATAGCTGATTTGGATAGATCTGACAATTTTAACATAGGGAAACTCCTTTTGGTAGTTTATTATACTTGTATTTATTATTTCATTGTTTGGTATGATTACCATGTTCCCTCTTGTACTTTTTATTTTAGTTATCCTCACCCCAACATCCACAACTTCTCCAGCTATATTAAAAGATGGAATCTCAACGAAATCTCCAATTTCAAATGGTTTATCCCCCATTATAAACATGCCTGAAAGAAAGCTCATTATTATGGGCCCAGCGGCAATACCTATGATAACTGAAGCAATTCCTATTCCAGCAGCAACCGATGTTAAAGCCCCCCTAAAACCAAGAACATACAAAAAAGTTGCTAAAGCTAGTAGGAGTATAGAATATCTTATCGCTCTTAGCACAGTTTTGGCAATCAACCTTGTTTTTACCAGCCCTAAAATAGGCTTTTCAAGAAATCGTGTAGAGTAGTTAGCCAATTTATATCCGATGAATAGAGCTATCCCGCCCTCGATAAACTTGAAAGTAAAATCAATAACAACTTTTGGAAATCTGAGCAAGACCTCTTTTACATGTATTATTTTGGTTTCTAGGAACAATTGCAGCCCAAGAATACTCACCACCCATAAAAAACCAAATATAATAATCCCAATTTCTATAATTTTTGTTATATTTCTCCCTATATCCTTATCTCCTGTTATATGCGACAATTTAGATTCTATAGCATACTTATATTTTTCAAATATCCTATATAGCGTATAAAATAGAAGAAAAACTATAAAGAGCAATATATATCTCAATTCTTCTATCATCTTAATTAATCCCTTTTCTTTTTAGCTTGCATATATGCTTGGATAGCCACAGATATTGCTGCTATTTTTTTATCTTCCCTAAAGAATTCCTTCAACCTCTCTTCTCTCTCCTTTTCTGCCTCTATTACTTCGGGTATTTTCTCTATTATTCTGCTCTCCTCAATAAAGTTAGTGGTGTATTCTCCCCTCACAAAGTTTTCATTCAACATAACTGCTTTATGGAACGGTATGTTTGTTTTTACTCCGGTTATTATATACTCTGATAGAGCTCTTCTCATTCGCATTATTGCCTCTTTTCTGCTCCTGTCCCATACTACTAATTTAGAAATCATGGAGTCATAGTATGGAGGAATAGTATATCCCATTCTTACACCGGAATCCACCCTGATTCCCGGACCTCCGGGAGATCTGTATCTGGTAATCTTTCCCGGACATGGGGAGAAATCGTTTAATGGGTCCTCTGCATTAATTCTACATTCTATCGCATGTCCCCTTATTTTCACATCTTCCTGATCGAAATCTAATCTTTCATTGCATGCTATCTTTATTTGCCACTTGACTATGTCTATTCCCGTTGTAATTTCGGTAATTGGATGCTCCACTTGCAAACGTGTATTCATCTCCAAAAAATAGAACTCCCCGTTAGAATATATGAACTCGATTGTTCCTGCGTTGGTATACCCTATATGGGACGCTGCCTTAACGGCAATTTTTCCCATCTTTTCTCTCAACTCTTCATTCATTATAGGGGACGGTGTTTCTTCGATTAACTTTTGATGTCTCCTTTGAATCGAACATTCCCTTTCTCCCAAGTGTAAAATTTTTCCATGATTATCTGCAAGAATTTGAAATTCTATATGCCTTGGTTTTTCGAGATATTTTTCAATAAAAAGTGTAGAGTCTCCAAATGCAGAGTTTGCCACTTGCTTTGAACTCTCAAATGCATGCTCCAATTCCTCAGCATTGTTTACAACTTTCATCCCTATCCCGCCACCGCCCGCCGAGGCCTTGAGGACTATCGGATACCCTATCTCATCCGCTATCTCCCTAGCTTCGTCCACGCTGGCTATCTCACCTTTAGACCCGGGCACTACCGCGACTCCTGCCTCCCTCATTAATTCCCTAGCCTTGATTTTACTTCCCATCATCTCTATTACCTTAGATGAAGGCCCTATAAATCTGATTCCGGCTTCTTCGCATCTTTTTGCCAAATTCGGATTTTCTGCAAGGAACCCATAGCCGGGATGAAGAGCTTCTGCACCTGTTTTTTCTGCTACTTGGAGTATGGCGTCGATATTGAGATAACTCTTGGTTGGAGGGGCATCTCCTATGAGATATGCTTCATCAGCATACTTTGCATGCAGAGCATGCTTATCTGCTTCAGAAAATACCGCAACGGTAGATATACCAAGCTCTCTACAAGCTCTCATTATTCTAATCGCAATTTCTCCCCTATTTGCAACCAAAATTTTATTAAACATCACTTCACCACGATGATTATCTCTCCAGCAGAAACATTTTGACCTTCTTTAACGAGAATTTTCTTAACAACCCCATCCCTTGGAGAAACTATATCATTTTGCATCTTCATAGCTTCTAAAATAGCAAGTACTTCCCCTTTCTTTACCTTGTCCCCTTCTTTAACCTTGATTTTCACAATCATACCCTGCATAGGAGCGGCAACTCCTCCTTCAACTTCTTTAGTTTTTTCCGCTTCCTTTACCTCTATAAATCCCCCTACAGGTTTAACCCTCACAAAGTACTCTTCTCCATCTACCTCTACCTTAAATTCAGTAGGAATTCCGCCCTCTGCAGGTACTAGCTTCTCTGGTTCTGGAATCGGCTCTTCCTCCATTTCTCCTTTTAGGAATTTAACAGCCACTGTAGGATAAAGTGCATAAGTTAATAAATCTTCTTCTTTCCTTAATATTCCCAATTTTTCTGCTTCTTTTCTTCTTTTTTCAAGTTCCGGCTCTAACAAATCTGCCGGTCTGCAGGTTATGGGTTTGGCATCTCCTATTATCTTGGCCTTAACTTCTTCGTTTATCTTTCCAGGAGGTTTCCCATAGTATCCCATAACGTAGTCCTTTACTTCTTTTGGGACAACCTTATATCTCTCACCGACCAAAACATTAAGCACTGCCTGTGTCCCAACTATCTGGCTTGCGGGAGTAACGAGGGGAGGATAACCTAGATCTTCTCTAACCTTAGGAACCTCTTTCAATACTTCCTCCAACTTGTCTAGTGCATTTTGCTCTTTGAGCTGTGAAATGAGGTTCGATATCATTCCTCCCGGTATTTGATATATAAGAACCCTCGTATCTACTCTCTCGGCTATCGGGTCAATTAATCCACGATACTTCTCTCTCAACTTTTTAAAATATTCTGTTATCTCGGTGAGAGCATCTAAATCTATACCCGTATCATAAGGAGTATCTTTAAGGGATGCTACTAGCGATTCCGTTGGAAAATGGGAGGTACCCCAGGCAAAGGGGGAAAACGCCACATCCACTATGTCTACCCCCGCCTCACAAGCGGTATATAGACTTATAGGAGCCATCCCACTGGTGCAATGAGAGTGCAAATCTACGGGTAAAGAAACTTCTTTTTTAATCGCTTTTACTAATTCGTACGCTTCTTTTGGAGAAATAAGCCCTGCCATATCTTTAATGCACAGAGAATCGCACTCAAGTTCGGAAAGTTTAACAGAGAGGTCTACATAACTTTCTATTGTATGAACAGGACTAATAGTATAGCATATTGCTCCTTGGACATGTGCTCCAAGTTTTTTCGCAACTTTTATAGATAGCTCCATATTTCTTATATCGTTTAAGGCATCAAATACTCTAAAAATATCAACTCCGTTTTCATAACTTTTAATTACAAATTTTTCAACTATATCATCTGGATAATTTCTATAACCAACTAAATTCTGTCCCCTAAGTAACATTTGAGTAGGTGTTTTCTTTAGGTGTTTCTTTATCAGTCGTATTCTTTCCCAGGGGTCCTCATTTAAAAATCGTATACACGCATCGAACGTAGCTCCACCCCACACCTCAAGTGAGAAAAAACCAACCTCATCCATAAGTTCAAGGATGGGGAGCATATGCCTAGTTCTCATTCTAGTAGCAAGTAAACTCTGATGCGCATCCCTCAGAGTTAGATCTGTAAGTTTAACCATTGTTCTTCTCTCCTTTATCTAATCTTGAATATAACTTTTACCATATCTCAGTGCAAATTCTGCCTTACTCAACTCTCTTCCAATATACATTGCATGCTCTATATTGGATACCAACCCCAATCTTACAATTGTATCACAAATTTCTTTCGCTTCCTTTCCCTCTATTATTATGGGGGTTGTACTTTTACTATAGTGGACACATATTATTTTATCATCTTTTACAAAAATTTTAAAGAAACCTTTTTTATCGGGAATGTACCCATCTTTCTTCTCTGCTTTAATAACCTTACCTTTAATCTCTACATCAAGTTTTTTTATTCTTTTCTCTTTTACAACCAGTAGATCCATTCCCAAGTCCTTTGGTGGTGACCTCCTGACTCTACTCAAGAACATCATCTTAGATGCGAGGCTCAGCTCCCTAACACTCCCCTTGGCTTTGTCGCTATGTTCCGGAGTAAGCACCAAGCATACGCCACACTCACTTGCAATTCCACAAAGAACTGCATTAACACCAATACTGTCCGCATCTATAAGCTCAACTACGTTCCCTACTCCCATCATAGTTGGTATTGCATGTCTCTCATATATCTTCTTATATGCAAGTATCGAATCAACGAATCCCATATTTATAGGGTTCAGAATAGGATCTGCTATTATAAATCTGAAATTCCTTTTTTTAGCAAGTTCTATATTCCTACAAAGCATGCCAACTCTTGCTTCTATATCCTCAGGCAAATCGCTATGAGATGGAATAACTACAGAAGGTATTTCTACATTTTTAAATTTACGTAGGAGCTCCCCATCAAAACTCAGTATGAGGTCTATTCCAGAGTTAATCGCACACTCTATATTTTCCGGCTCTTTTGTATCTATGCTTAGAGGAGCGAAGTTGTGAGTTCTAAGTAAATTAATAGTTTCCTCAACCTTCTCGGGATTCTCTTCACTAAAACCTAAATCTATTATATCTGCCCCATTTTCTTTGAAATATCTTGCCCTATTTAAAATTTGGTCTGAACTCAGCTTATCAACATTAACTATCTCCGCAATTACCCTAATTGGAAAATCTACACCGACGGGTATATTTCCTATAAATATATTTTTACGATAGTCTACCTTTTTCTCAATATACTCTTTTTCTTCAACTTTCCTTAGTATTATTTCTGTTCCCCTTTTTAATTCATCCCTTATCAATTCGCATGCCGGTTTTTGTTTAGATAGTTTTTTCTCAATTTTTTTTAGATTGCTGAGGAGTAAATCAAGGTCTTCTATATTTTTAGTTCCTAAAACTGTTTTTATACCTGTCGCTTTTTCAAATTCATCCGCATTTTTCATTTCACCTGGTAAAATTAGCAAGTCGTATTTTTTTTCTAGATTAACCATCTCAGGTTTAGCAAAGAGTGCAACATCGACTGGAGCTACAAAAACATCGTACCCATACTTCGATGCAATTTTTTTAACTTTTTTTTCCATAAGTTTTCCTGTTAGTAGGATAACTCTCATACCACTACAATTTAACTGGTGTATACTTTTTCTTTTTTTCCTTCAATCTTCGTAGTTTAATTTATTTAATCATACATGAAATTTAGTTAAGAAAATTAAATAGAAACATTTAAATATCAAGATATTTTATTTTTTATTAAATATATTCGATAAATTAAATAAAAATTTTAACTGAAGGAGGACTGATAAATGGCGATGGGGATAAGAATCGTTAAATCTTCAGGGGCTATTGAAAGTTTTGACCCAAATATGATAACAACGGAATGTATTGAGGCTGGTGTGGAATTCTGGACTGCCGCAGAAGTTGCATTTGAGGTAGCTAAGAAAGTATATGACGGAATCTCCACCAAAGAGATAAGGGAATTAACCCTTAAAACATTATATAAGAAAAATCCTGAAGCTGCCGAGAGATATAGAAAATTTCACAATATGCATGTTAGAACTTCTAGAAATACGATAGAGCCTTTTGAAAGAAAAAAAATTGTTGATTCATTAACCAAAGAAACGAAACTTCCAAAAATGCTAGCTGAAGAAATTGCAAGAGAAGTTGAAAGAGAGCTAAGAAGACTTAAGCTAGATTTTATATCGGCTCCACTCATTAGAGAGATAGTGAATGTCAAACTTTTAGAACATGGACTAGAAGAGGCCAGGGCAAGCTATACCAGACTGGGAATGCCAATATATGATGCTACTTTACTGATTGAACATGGGTCGAGAGAAAATGCCAACCTTCAGTACAATCCAGAAACTATCCATAAACTGATGGCCGACCAAGTTTTCAAAGAATATGCACTTTTAAAGGCCATACCTCTCCATCTAGCAGATTCGCATATGAGGGGTGAAATTCACATACATGATTTAGAATACTTTGTTACTCGCCCTTACTGCTTCCAGCATGATCTTAGATGGTTCTTAAAGCATGGATTGAAGGTAGATGGAACCGGAGAGAGTACTGCGGTTGCTGGACCTGCCAAAAATGCAGAAGTAGCTATATTACATGCCGCAAAGGCATTAGCAGCTGCACAGACAAACTTTGCAGGAGGACAGGGTTTGGATTTCTTTAACGTATGGCTAGCCCCATACATGCGCGGTAAAAGTTACAGAGAGATAAAGCAGCTTGCCCAGATGTTTATCTATGAGATGTCGCAGATGTATGTGGCTAGAGGAGGACAAACCGTTTTTAGTGATATAGATATTGAATACGGCGTTCCCAGTGTTGTAGCAGAATTACCTGCAGTATTACCTGGAGGAATCCAAAAAGATAGCATAACTTACGGTGATTTTGAAGAAGAAGCTAGAATATTTGCCAAAGCTCTAACAGAAGTCTATATCGAAGGAGATTATGTAGGCAAACCTTTCTTTTTCCCAAAACCCAACTATAAGCTTAGAAAGGAAAATTTCAAAAAAGACGGATATGAAGAGTTTATGATACTTGTTCATAAAGCAGTAGCTAAGTTTGGCACCCCATATTTCCTCAATCTACATGCGGGATATCTACCAGATAATGTATTTGCCCAGTGCTGCCGACTTGTACTGGCTCCCACCAGTGAAGATTTCGAAGATCTGAAAAAAGGCACGATGAGAACTGGGAGTTTACAAGTAGTTACAATAAACTTGCCTAGAATAGCATATGAAGCAAACGGAGATGATACAAAGCTATTTGAAATATTGGAAGAAAGAATGAAGTTGGCTAGAGAAGTAATCATGATAAAGAGAGAAATAATTAGAAAGAGGATGGAACAGGGACTACTACCCTTCTTAACTCAGGATGTAGATGGAGAACCATATTACCGACTAGACAGAGTTGTACATTCCATAGGATTCATCGGATTAAATGAAATGCTAAAAGCTCACGTAGGAGAGGAACTGCATGAAAGCGATGATGCCTGGAGATTGGGCTTAAACATTATCAAATTTATGTCAGACAAAACTATGGAATGGAGCCAAGAATCCGGAATAAAGTGGGTTGTAACACAAACTCCGGCAGAATCTACCGCATATAGACTGGCAAAACTGGACTACCAAGAGTTTGGAGACAAAGCCGTGGTACAGGGTGATAAATCCAGCGGTGCTATCTACTATACAAATTCCTCACACGTTAGAGTAAGTGCCTCTATACCATTGTTTAGAAGATTACAGATAGAAGGGTCCTTCCATCCGCTTTGCAATGGAGGTATGATGGCACATGTATGGCTTGGAGAGAGCTTCCCAAATCCCGAAGCACTTTGGGAGCTAACTAAGAAGATCGCAATGCACACCCTAGTGGGGTATTGGGCATATACTAAAGATATGACCCATTGCAACACATGCGGCAAAACAATTGGCGGTCTACATAGTAAATGCCTCGCATGCGGCTCGACCGATGTAGAGCAATATTCGAGAATAACTGGGTATTATCAGAGAGTCAGTGGATGGAACGAAGGAAAACAACAGGAATTAAAAGATAGGTATAGAACACCTTTCTCATAGGGGTGTGAAAGATGGTAACTATAAAAGTCTTTACCTTACCTTCTTGTCCAAATTGCCCAGCGGCTAAGGAAGTAGCTATGAGGGTAGCTAAGAAATTTAAAGGTAGGGTCGAAGTTAGGGAATTAAATCTTCAGGAACACTTCATAGATGCCCTTCAACTGGGAGTGGCATCTACTCCCGCAATAGTCATTGAAAACAATATAATAGCTAGGGGGGATGTTCCTGAGGAAGAAATCCTAGAGAAGGAAGTGAAAAAATGCTTAAAATTGGAGGAATAACGGAAATATCAACGATAGATTATCCCGGAAAAGTTGTATCTGTTCTGTATCTCTGTGGATGTAATTTTCGTTGCCCTTTTTGCCATAATTTTGAGCTAGTACAAGAAAACAACTGCGTCAAAATTAGTGAGGAAAGCATTGCAGAAAATATACTGCAAAATTACCCGATAGTAAGCGGAGTTTGTATAACCGGGGGAGAACCAACTCTCCAAAGTTCTGGATTGGAAAAAATATGTAGAAAATTAAAAAAAGAAGGAATGCTAGTAAAATTGGACACAAATGGTTACTATCCTGAAAGGATAGAAAAATTAAGCAGCTTAATCGACTATGTTGCAATAGATATTAAAACGGTACTCGATGAAGAAAGATATTTTAAGGCTACTATGACAAAGAATTGTACTTCTCGCATCTTAAAATCCATAGAGTTGCTTCAAGATAACGGGGTTGTGTTAGAAGCAAGAACAACGATAGTTCCAAAGATAATTTACGATAAGGCGGATGTAATAGAAATAGCCAAAACCTTAAATAAATACGGAGTAAAACACTATACTCTACAACAATTCAGGGGAGAGAATGGTACCTTAGATAAGAGTTTTTCTAAATTACCCTCACCGACCAGAGAGTATCTAATAGAACTCGCCATGGAAGCTAAGAAGTATATCCCAAATGTTTTAATCAGAACAGAAGAAGGGGGGGAGGAAAAAGTATAAGAAAAAATAATTATTTCCCCATAAAAGTATTATAGAGTGCCTCTATACATGTTGTGGTGTCTTCTCTACTGATAACGAACCCTATACTTATTCTACTTGGGTCTACGTTATACAGTATGTTAATTCCCGCCTCAGTTAGTGCAGTAGAGGCTTCTGCTGAAATTCCTTTCTCCTCCGCCATCGACGCAGAAACTACACCAGCAAGGTATAATCCTTCTCCATCTCCCAATTCAATTAGGTTTGAAAATTCTTCGGGAATAAATAGGTTAAAATATCTGTTCGTACCTACCAAGAAAAAATCCAAATTATTGTCAAATAGCTTCTCTATAATATAGCTTATTTCTCTTTTTTCGATTGAAAATCTCACCACATCTCTCCCCGCAATTATCATATTCTTTTGATTACTCTTTTTTACTATCTCCGTTTTTTCTCCTCCTAAATTTATACTATTTGCTATAACACACTTAGGTTCTAATCCCTCTTTATATAAGCAAACAAGAGGTTCTAATGTCCTCGTACTTGGCAGTTTTGCTCCAAAAAATGCTGCATCCATTGCCTCTTCGATACTCAACTTTTTTACAGTTCTTGCATCTTTTATTATTCGTGGAGGAGCTGATTTTACTCCATCTACATCGGTACACAACCATATTTCTTTAGCTTTAAAAGAATAACCATAGCCCATAGCCGCTAAATCTGAACCACCTCTCCCCAATATCCTCACATTTCCATCCAAATCTATGCCTGCAAACCCCGGAAAGACTATCATCTTCTTTTTAAGGTCTAGTTTCTTTGCTCTTTCCCTCGACATCCTCAGATTTATGCTTGCATTGAGTGGAGGACCTTCAACTATCAAGGGAAACCGAGAATCATAGAAATCGATAGACTCAACGTGAAATCCCGCATCTGCCAAAGCTGATTTAATGAATTCTACCGCTATTCTTTCTCCACAAACTAAGAGAAAAGATTCTAGCAGTTTAGATTTCACACGTCTATAAACAGAAAGAGCCCTAAAAAACTGATTTAATATTTCATGATATTTCCTTTCAGATTTTGAATCAAGAGAAATTTCACTTTTTAGCTCCTCATACACAAAAAATGGATTTTTTTCATTACTGTTAAGCACCATTTTAATCATATCTGTTGTTTTTCCTATTGCAGAACATACGATAATGTCTATTTCCCTATCTTTAAGCTGTCTTACAATTTTTCTAATTTTCCTTCCAGAGTCGAGAGAAGACCCACCAAATTTATATACAACCGCCATCCTCACTATAATTCTCTAAGTTTAAAATTTTAAACTTTTTGAGTTTTCACAAATTCTGCAGAGCTTTCAGACTTTTTATATCTCTTAGATTAAAAATCCTATGGATTGTGGAGGTTCGTGTTCTTCTAGAACTATGCCCGTAACTCTCGCCTTTAAGAAGTTCTACTCCCTCCTTTAGTTTATTCTACAAGTTCCAAAAATTCTTCAACGCTAAGTTGAGCCT
>CAZSVW010000019.1:0-6235 GCA_964610485.1 Candidatus Hydrothermarchaeota archaeon
AGTGATAAGTCAAAATATCTAAGTTCTAATTTTTTGGGCTCCTCTCTAAGATTTTTTATATCATCTAACAACTGATCTGTTTCCTCTTTCAATTCTTTTTCTAAAAATTTGGAAACTGTCTTCCAATCAATGTTTCGAGTATTAAAATTTTGTAATTTTTCTTTGATTTCAAATATTTCATCTACTTCTATATTAGGTCCAGGTATAAAGTAATTTTCTATTTGTAGTATAGCTCTTTCTTTTAATAATTCCTCTAGATTTTTTTTTAAGGTTTTATTTTTTACTTTTAAAATATTAAGTAATTCATCAAAGTAAACGACTTTAAGGGAATATATTATGTATTGTATTTTCTTTTTCATGGTTTAACTGTTTCTAACTCGCTCGCTATGTTCCATACCAATGTTCTAGCATGGAGAGGGAGATTTCTATCATTGCTTATTTCTTCCAGTATGTAAATAGCAGAACTTATTCTTACTCCTATGTCTTTGTTTTTGTCAAGTAAAGTAAGTTTTGCTTCTTCTGCAGATTTTCTTATATTTCGAGGTACAGAAGTATCTTCAATTAATTGATCTAGGATTTTTGCTATTTGTTCCAACTTTTTTTCTTCATTCATATTTATACACCTCCAGAATTAACATATGTACAAAAAAAATTTAACCTTTTTGAAATGAAATTAGAATTATGGAAGAAGATAAAATAAAGTCGATGACGAGGTTGCTCCTTTCCGGAGCCAAGATGCTGGATAAACATTGTGGAAAGTGTGGTTCTCCACTTTTTGAGAAAAATAATAAAATAATTTGTCCTGTTTGTGGAGAATTGGAGAAGGGAGAAGAAAATATCCTCAAAGAAAAAAGAAAAGAATTATTAAGTTTACTTGAAAAGGAGAAGGACTTAAAAAAAATAATAAAAATTTTAGAAGCTATCGAAAAGATAGACAGAATACTCACGTAAGTGAATCAAAACTGATTTCCTCCTCTATCAGTCTTTTTAATATGGTAGATAGTTTTTCAATTTTTACTCTCACCTGCCTCATGGAATCCCTCTCTCTTATTGTTACACTTTCCTTACTTAGAGAATCAAAATCGATTGTAATAGAGAAAGGGACTCCAATCTCATCTACTCTTGCATATCTTCTTCCTATTGAATCTTTAGAATCAAAAATACATGGATATCCAAGATACTTTAATTTTTCAAAAATTTCTTCTGCCAATTCTAAAATTTCATGTTTTTCAACAAGAGGAAAGACAGCGAATTTTATAGGAGAAATTTTTGGTCTGAGTGACAGTACTCTTCTACCATTTCTTTCAATATAATTATGCTCAAGAATACAATATACAATCCTATCTATACCAAAAGAAGGTTCAATAACGTGAGGAGTAACCTTTTTACCATGTATGACTTCCTCTTTTTCTTTTATTATAATTTCATCATCTTTAAGTTCTATATCTTTTATTTTTAAAATTTTTTTCCTTTTAAATTCCTCAATTTTTTCTTTTGAAATTTTTTTAATTTCTTCAATTATTTCTTTTATTCTATTCCTATACTTTGGTCCTAATTTTTTTAAATTAGGTTCAATATAAACTTTCTTTATTTTTTTAGGTTTTTTAAACTCAATAAATGCATTTAACTCTATTCCACTATATTTCTCATGAGATTTTAGATCATAATCAGTTCTGTCAGCTATGCCCACTACTTCTATCCATCCATACCTGTTAGTAAAAACTTCTGCATCCCAACAATCGCTAGCATAGTGTGCCATCTCATTCAATTTATGCTGTCTGAATCTAATTTTGTCCTTCTTTATACCAACTTCAACTAGAAAATTTTCTACTAAAAAAATTTGATAAGCAAGCATAGTGTGGGGCAATATTTTATCTTTTATAGCTTGGTATAGGCTAATATATATTTCTTCATCTCTATCCCTTGGAAGCAGCTTTACTTCGTAATTTTTTATTTTTTCAAATTTTTTATGTTCTTTATTTTCAGGATTTACAAAAATTTCCACCTCTGCTTGGGTAAATTCACGCAATCGAATTAACCCTTGCCTTGGAGCTATCTCATTTCTATAAGCTTTTCCTATTTGAGCTACTCCGAATGGAAGTTTTTTCCTAAAAAATTGATAGAGCCTAGGAAAAAGTATAAACATGCCCTGAGCAGTTTCCGGCCTTAGGTATCCTATTTTTTTTCCTTCAGGCCCTATAGAGGTTTTAAACATCAAATTATAAGCCGTGACTTCACCAAGCTCCCCACCGCAAGAAGGACATCTAATTTTCTTTTCTCTAATAATTTTAGTCATTTCTTCTAGACTATTACCAGCTACACTTATGTCAAGCCGATTTTCAATTAAATGGTCTGCCCTATATGTTTGCCCACATTTTTTACACTTTACAATAGGATCTACAAAGCTTTTAACATGTCCAGAGGCTATAAAAACTTTCTCAGGGGAGATGGTAGGACAGTGAATCTCTAAATAACCTTCTCTATAGCAATAAAACTTTCTCCATGTTTCTTCTATTTCATGTTTTAACATAGCTCCTAACGGACCATAGTCATAGAACCCTGCTACTCCTCCATAAATTTCAAAAGAAGGGTAAAGAAAACCTCTTCGAATTAAGAATTCCATCATTTCCCTAACACCGCATGCAGTAGGTCAATATCCTTTATAATCCCTATAATATTTCCTTCTGCATCTACTACAGGAACCTGCTCTATTCTAGCTCTGGCCATTTTCTTTGCAACATCGCTTAAAGTGTTATGTTTGGTAGCGGTAATAACCTTTCTCACCATTACCTCTTTTACGCTTTTATTTGGAAGTTCTAGCTTCTTTTTAGTTATATATATTACATTTTTGCTGTCCCATCCCCATCTATCTCCCTCGGTTCCACCAGAAAGTTCCGATTTCTCCGTGGATTCTGTCATCTCAAGTTCCTTCAGTAGGTCGGTATCTGCAATTATACCTATTAGTTTACCTTCATCATCGAGCACGGGTAGAGCTCTATCACCCGAAAGACGCATTATTTCATGAGCAACTTTGAGCGGAGTTCCCTCCCAAATTGCGACCAAGTTTGTTTGCATATATTTTTCTATTTTTTTCTGAAAATTCCCAAGGGCAATATATTTCCACACTATATCACTGACTGTTAGTATTCCTACCAATTCGCCGTCTTGAATTACTGGTAGTCTTCTAAATTTATTTTCAAGAAAAATTTTAATAGCAGCTTCAATATCGGCTTCAGGTTCGATAGTTACTACATCCTTTGTCATAAGCAAGGCAAGTTGATTTTCTTCAGGGTTCTTACTAAAATCATCCTTTGTAACTATTCCAACTAATTTTTTTGTTCCCTTTTTAACAACTGGTAGTCCAGAAATATTATGCTTTATTATCAACTCCAAGGCCTCTGAAACACTTCCGGGTACTTCTGTATATATTACATCCTTAGTCATTATTTCTTTTACTTTCATGTTTAATACCTCCTTTTTTTACTAAAAATAAGGATTTTATTTCCGAATTATAAGTACAGGAATTTTAGAAGTTCTAACTACCCTTTCGGTAACGCTGCCTATCAAAAATCTATCTAATCCGCTCTTGCCAGAGGTCCCCATTACTATAAGGTCAGCTTCTATCTCTTTGGCTGTCGAAATTATTTCTTTTGCCGGAACGCCCTCTTTTATCAGACATTCCACATTGTGAAAACCCTCTGCCTCCGCTAAAGCTTTTACTCTCTCCAATGCTTTTTTTCCTTCCTCCTCTAATAGAGATCGCATATTTTCCCAAACAGCTTCGGTAGGAATACCAGCAAAAGCCGAGACATCTATTACATATAAGACGTGGAGTTTCGAATTTAAAATCTTCGCTAATTTAATCCCTTCCTTTGCCGCAACTTCCGCAGCTTCAGACCCATCCGTAGGTAGAAGAATTTTTTGATACATTTTCAATCTCTCCAAAATATTTTTTCTCTTTTTATTACACCTCTTATATCACAAACTTCGAATCTATGTATTATAGCTACTATCGGGTCATATAAATATTTCTTTCCCTTGAGAACTATCAGGTTGGCTTCTCTTCCTTCCTCAATAATATTTGGACTTAATCCTAAAATTTTTCTACCATTTATGGTAGCAGCTTTTAATATCTCTGTAGCCTCAAATTTATAATCTCTATACATCCCCCTTATTAGCTTAAATGTAAATTCCATTTCTCTAAACATGTTTGTTGAATTTATCATTACATTATCCGTACCTAGGGCTACTAGGGTATTTTCAAATATCTCTTTTAATTTAGGTATTCCAACACCAAGCATTGCATTAGCTCTAGGGCAAAGTACCACAGGAATTTCTAGTTCAAAGACCCTCTCTAAGCTTTCCTTTTTTGCATTGGTCAGATGAACAATGAAATCTGGATTAAATTTTAAAACTTCTTCCACATCATCTTCAACCTCGGAGCAATGAAATGCAAGAAGTTTTCTCTGCTTTTTTACTTCTTTTGCTATTTTCCAAAGTTCTTCTTCTGGATAGTCTTTAAATGAACTTATTCCTATTCCGTTACTTTCTTTTATTATTTTTTTGAGGTCTCCATTAGGTCTAGACAAAATTACCAGGTCATGTATTTTTATATCAGCTTCTCTGATTTGTTTAATTCCTTTTATCCCCAATTCTCTAAAGTCGCAAATTGTGGTAGTTCCTTGCTCGAACATCTCCCTTAAGGATTTCTTAATTCCTACATTTGTTTCTCTATGTTTTAAAATCCTAAATTTTATTCCTTTTTTGCCTACTCTTTCTTCAATTGGTAGATAGGTACCATAATCTTGAGCTATACTGTCCCCTAAATGTATATGAGCATTAGTAAATGAGGGGAATATTACCCCCCCTTTTATATCTATTCCTCCCTTGGTATACCCTTCCCCTATTTCCTTTATTTCACCATTTTCTATTATGATATAACCTCTAACTATCTCAAAATCTTCTCCATACAGTATAGTGGCGTTTTTTAATTTCATTTTTTACATGTGCAAGGATTATTTTTACAATATTTGCATACGTTTGGATAATATTTTAGTACAGCTTTCTGTAGGTCTATATTAACGATATTTGCAAGGGAAGCCAACCAAGCAAGTACGTCGGCGAATTCCTCTTCCATTTCTTCTCTATTATCCTTTCTTATAGCCTTTGCTAATTCTCCCACTTCTTCAACCAACCACAACATTGTCTTTTCTTTTCCTCTTTTAGAATCCCTGTGAAAATAAATTTCCTTCATTAATCTTTGAAAATGGCCGATGTTCATATTTTTTAGTTTGTTTTGAGGAAACATATATATATGTATATTTGGAAATTATCGGATATGCATTTTTCAAATTATGTAAGTTTAGAAAAAGCTACTCAATTAGTATCCAAAGGCACTAAAAAAATAACGCTGACCAGAACAGCATTCAGACAAACTCCAGCAAAAACTTTAAAATTTCTAAGAGAGAATGGAGTAGAAATAAACATAGTTGAAAGGAGGGGGAGACCTAGAAAGCTTTCAAAACAGGAAATTATTAAAATATTAATAGCTAGAAAGGAAGGTCTGAGCTTTTATAAAATTTCAAAACTTATAAACCAGCCAAAGAGTACAATATTCGACTATTATACAAGATATAAAAATATAAAAATAAATGAAGATGAAATAAAAAATATAAAGATTAAAGAATCAAAAAAAATACTTAAAAAGATAATTAATGGAAGATATCCAAACTATATAAAGGAAATAGCAAAAAAAGGCATTGATTCATCTGATGAGGAGCAAATTATAAGTATTTTGGAAGAGTTAATTTCTTATATAAATTAAGTCTTAATTTAGAACCATGGTAAAAAGAAAAAAGAAGAGAGTCGAGATGCCCATCTCTAGTGCAGGTTTAGTTAGGTATATAGAGCAAGAAGGTAGGGGGATTAAACTTAAACCGGAGCATGTTATTTATTCAGCACTGGGAGTCATTTTGATTGAAATACTACTAAAGATGGGATGGATTTAATGGATAAAATAGTGATATGGCCAGTTTATATCGATAAAACTAAAACTAGAAATGAAGGTAGAAGGATTTCTAAAAGTTTGGCAATTCAAAATCCAAGTTTAATAGAAATAGAAAAAGCCGCAAAAAAATTAGGATTAAATCCTAAAGTTGAAAAAGACAAAGCTTACCCAAAAGAATGGTGGGAGGTAAGCGGAAGGGTACTCATAGATAAAGTTAAACCAAAAAGC
>CAZSVW010000019.1:6335-13157 GCA_964610485.1 Candidatus Hydrothermarchaeota archaeon
AGAATGGTGGGAGGTAAGCGGAAGGGTACTCATAGATAAAGTTAAACCAAAAAGCTTGCTTTTGAAGGATATTGCCGAGGAGATAAGAAGAATGAGGGCGGAGGGGAAATGAGCATTTTAAAAGTCTTAAATTAAGATTATCTAAATAGGACTTTAAATCTTCTCTTAATCCAGAAACTTCGTATTTAAGCGCCTTCTTTAGTATTATTAATAGTAATTAATTATAGTTTAATTAATAGTATTATTAATTTTATTTCCAAATTCTCTTCTGGTCTTTTTCTCCTTCTTTTCCATTCTGCAAAAAACTTTTCTATCCCCAAGCTTTCAGCTATAAAAAGAAGAAAAGTCCGTATCTTCCAGCGTTTTCTATCATGCTTGAGAGCCAGCTGAGCCAGTTAAGCGAAAACGGCTTCGCCTTTTTAGCCAGAAGAACCAACAAAAAAAAGAGTTAGATGAGTGAACCCAGATCCAAGGATTCTGGTTCTTCTTCGAATGCTGGAGCTTCAACCTCCGATTTTGGAACTTCTATCTCACCTGCTATCTCTGAAACTCTTGGTTTTTCTGTCGGGGCTTTTAAAACAAAGCAAGCTGTTGCGCAAATCACTGCAATTGCTAAAATTACAAGTAAAATTTTTGTGTTCATACCTCACCCCTCTTGGCCTTAACTTCTTCCTTTAGCTCTCTAAAGGAATCCCTCGCCGACCTCAGTAAGTCTATTGCTTCCTTATAAGCCCCCTGCTCATACTTTACTTTTGCATCATCAACCAAAGATTTTATAGCATCCAGCTTTGCTTTTTCAGCGGTTACGTCAATTCCCTTATCCTCTGCCCTGCTCAAAACATCCTCTGCCTTACTCAAAACATCCTCTGCCCTTGGAATTACTTCATCCAGAACAATTTTGAGTATTAGATCTCTCAACTCCTTGAAGTCATCTATTATTTCATCTCTCAGTTCAAAGTAGTTTTCAGCTTCTGGAGTTTCCTTGCATTCGCCAATCCATTTATCTGAGCAAGCCTGTATAGTGGCGTTCATCGCATCGATGAAACTCTCTCTTTTCCCTTCGATTTCGCTTAGTTTTGCTTTGGCTTCGCTCATGTTATATCCTTGAGCTTCTAACCTATCAACCACTTCCCTTGCCCTAGCATCGTAGTAATCGAAAATTTGAGTGTTTCTTTCCTTGTGCAATTCTCTGGCCTCTGTCACTAAACCGTACAAATAATCCTCGTTCTCCTCGAGCGCAGCTTCTATCCTTGCTCTAGCTTCTTCCGTGTTATTACCTACTTGGTTTCTTCCTTCCTCTCTAAAGCTAGTAACGATTGTTTTCATTTCCTCAATGGTTGCATTGTAGCTTGCCTCATCGTTGTCGTCGGCTGCAGCTTTCAAATCCTCAGCTAAAGCTGTGAACTGGTCCTTATAGCCTATTAGCGCCGAACTATCCTTTCCCAGCTCCTCGACATAATTTATCACCGCTTCCATTCCTATCCTGTACTTTTCGATCGCCGCATAATCGTACTTATACTTGACCTGTAGCTTGTTTATCGTTATTTCCTGTGCCGCTATAATCCCCGTCGCTACTATCATTGCCACCATCAGACCCAGGCTCAACATTTTTACATTCATTTTCATCACCGATGATAAATTGAGCTGGAAACTGAATATTAAATTGTTGGAGAAACTGTTTCAACTAAAGTTTTTCACCGGGATAAAGCTTGTTCACTTTTCCCCATTTTTTCTTTTTTACAAGACCTCTCAGCTCCAGCTTGCTCAAAATTTTTGAAAGACTCGCTTTACTAAATCCAAGCTTATGCATGAGTTCTAGCTGAGTTATACCTTCTTTTTTAATTATTTCTTCCAAAACTCTCCTTTCCCTTTCATTAAGAATCTTCAACATGCTCAATCTTCTAATTTTTTGATGAGTTTTCCAAACTTTATATCCAAATTTATAAGCCGGAACGAGAGCTGCAGCTAGGATAAGAAGAGAAATTAAGAGTAAGTTAAAGTTCGGCTTACTCCTAAATCTTACTAAGAAGATTTGCGGATGATTAGCTTGTAGGTTAGTTTTCCATTTCAGGACAGACCTCCCTTCCAGAACACTCAGATTGGCTTTTGGAACCACTACTTCCAAACCCTTCGGCGAGTACAACTCCGAATCTCTTGGAAGCTTTAAAATTAGCTCAAAATTTTCGATATCTTGTTTTGGCATGAAAACCAGTAAATATTCATTGAAGTTTCCCCTTGCTTTAATCCTCTCCCGAGTTCTGTACTTAAACATCAACAATCTTGCTTCTTTGGGTTCAATGGGAATCGAAAAGTTAACCGTAAGTTTAGCCTTCCCGTTTTTCTCGATTTCGAAGTTTAAGATCGAATAAACATCCTTGACATAAATCATTTCAACATCCCTTGGCAAGGAAACCGAGAATTGGTTTAACGGATAAGAGGCATTGTTAAAGAGAGTTAGATAATGCTCCTCCTCGGCAAACCCTTCTTCAATACTGGAAATTAATTTATAAGTTAAAACTTGAGCAGAGCAGGTATTTGGTAGGATGAGAAGGAGAAGGCTCGTCGCTAAAATAACAACGAATATTTTTCTACCCATATCATTGTATTCTTTTTCTTTCCCCTCCGCCACAGCACACTTATATCTTTCTACCAACTCTTTTATCTTATCTTGGGCTTCTGAAATTGAAATTGATACCATCAATATTAACTTTTCGTTAAATCTAGTTTTCAGCTTTCCACAACCCTTCTCTTCACCTCTTCGTAATATTTAATCACATCCCCCAAATCCTTTCTAAACCTATCCTTGTCCATAATTTCTTTGGTCTCTGCGTCCCAAAATCTGCAAGTATCTGGGGAGATCTCGTCAGCGAGAATTATGTTTCCTTGGTTATCCTTTCCAAACTCAAGTTTGAAGTCCACGAGGATTATTCCCTTTTCACTTAGAAACTTCTTCAGTATTTCGTTTATTTTTAGGGTCATCTCCCTCATCTTTTCGAGCTCTTCTTTGCTTTCTACCAAACCCAAGGCTAAAGCAATGTCCTCATTCAGCATGGGGTCGTGGTATTCATCACTTTTTAAGCCAAACTCTACTATGGGTTTTTCAAGCACCTGCCCTTCTTTAAATGGATATCTCCTAACTAAACTGCCGGCGGCGATATTCCTACATATCACTTCAATGGGAATTATCCTTACCCTTTTAACAACGTGCTTATTTGGCGGGATAAACTCTATGAAATGAGTGGGTATTCCATGCTCATGCAAAACCTCAAAGAATTTTGCAGATATCTCAGCGTTTAGGGAGCCTTTACCAAGCTTTGTATCTTTTTTTGCACCATCACCAGCGGTTAAATCATCTCTAAACTCAACTAAGATGATATTTTCATCTTTTTCATATAGTGTTTTTGCTTTTCCTTTGTATAGGACCCTCATCTCTCACATCTCCAATCAGATGACGATATAATTCTATGGGTACAGGAATTATAAAGTTTGTCCCTCTTTCTGCGGAAGATTCTCTGATAGTTTGCAAAAACCTAAGTTGAATTGCAGCAGGATGTTTTCCAATAATTTCAGCAGCTTTTGCAAGCAGTTCCGCAGCTTGAAATTCACCTTGAGCATCTATTATTTTTGCCCTCCTTTCCCTTTCAGCTTCTGCTTGCCTAGCCATCGCCCTTTTCATATTTTCTGGAAGCTCAACATCTCTAACTTCAACGGTCATCACTTTTATTCCCCAAGGGTCTGTATGTTCATCTATAATTTTTTGCAGATTTAGATTAATTTTTTCGCGTTCAGCTAGTAGTTCATCAAGTTCACTTTGACCCAATACGCTTCTTAGTGTAGTTTGAGCGATTAATGAAGTGGCGGACAGGTAGTCTTCAACTTGAACGATGGCTTTTTCAGGGTCTATGATTCTAAAATAAACGACAGCATTTACCTTTACTGGGACATTATCTTTAGTTATTACTTCCTGAGTAGGGACATCTAATGTTATTGTTCTTAGGTCAACTTTAACCATCCTATCTATTATGGGTACTAAAAGTATTAGTCCGGGACCTTTAGCTCCAACTAGTCTTCCAAGTCTAAAAACTACTCCACGTTCATATTCCCTTACTATCCTAATAGCCGAACTTACTATAGAAATTAGAACAAACAAAAGTAATAAAGTGGAGATTAAATTTGCAAGCATCGCTACACCTCCTCAACTATAAGAGTTAAATCTTGTACATCAACTACTTTAACTTTTTTCCCTTTTTCAATTTTTTTCATGGATTTTGCTTTCCATAATTCTCCCTTGATTAGTACAACTCCTTCCAAATCGAGATCTTCTTTTACTTCTCCTATCGATCCTATTATCCCTTCTTTTCCAGTTATGGGTTTTTTCCTGTGTACTCTGATAGTTAAACCTACAATAAATATAAGAAAAGCTATTGTAAACAGTATTGTGGGAAGTATAACCTTTAAAGAAATCTTAATAAATTTAGTTTTTTCTATATCTATTAACATAATAGACCCAAGAAATAGAGAAATAGCCCCTCCAACCGTAAGTATACCATGGGTAGGGGTTTTTATATCCGCAATAAACAGAATTATTCCAAATATTATTAGTGCTATTCCTACGGAAGTTATGCTAAGCATCTGGAAACTTAAAAATGACAATAAGATACAAATACCCCCAACAACTCCGGGTAGTATAGCCCCGGGATTTGCTAGTTCAAATATTATCCCATATATCCCAGCTATAAATAAAATATATGCAATATTTGGATTAGATATCCTATGAAGGAATTTCTCTTTGATATTCATGTTTATTTTGATTATTTTTGCATTACTTGTTTTAATGACGATGTCTTTTACTCTCATTCCATCTAACTTTTTAAGTAATGATGGATAATCTTCCGCTATTATTTCTATTATGCCAAATTTTAATGCTTCTTCGGCGGTTATTGATGTACTTTCTCTTACAAAACTTTCTGCCAGTGTTTCGTTTCTTCCTGTAACCTTGGCTAGGCTTCTAATGTAGGCGGCAGCATCATTCACTATCTTCTCAGAGACAGCTTTTCCTTCAATAGATACGGGATGAGCTGCTCCGATGTTTGTTCCCGGGGCCATTGCTGCTATATCACAACTTATTACAATAAAACTCCCAGCAGAGGAAGCTCTTGCCCCTTTAGGATAAACAAAGGCTATAACAGGAACACTAGAGGATTGAATTTTTTTTATTATTTCTCGCATCGATAAGTCTAATCCTCCGGGAGTATCTATTTGGATAATTATAGCTTCAGCTTCTATTTTGTTGGCGTAGTCTACTCCCTTACATATATATTCAGCTACAATTGGGTCTACAATGTTGTCTATCTTTAAAACTACAATTTCGTTATCTGCACCAACTATGCTCAAACTTGTAAGGAGGAGTAAAGAGGTTAAGATAAGGGGTATCTTAGTGCTCATATTTAAATTTAATAGATACTAAATAAATAAAAAGGTAATATGGTAGAAGCAGTTTGGGTAGAGAAATATAGACCAAAAGTACTCGATGAAGTTGTAGGGCAAAAAGAGGTTGTAGAGAGATTAAAGAATTATGTCAAGACAAGAAACCTACCAAATATGCTATTTGCTGGACCACCGGGAACGGGAAAAACAACGTGTGCAATAGCGTTGGCAAGAGAACTTTTTGGAGAGACATGGAGAAGAAATTTTCTAGAACTTAATGCAAGCGATGAAAGAGGGATAGATATAGTTAGAGGAAAGATAAAGGACTTTGCTAGAACTCAAGCTATAGGAGGAGATTTTAAGATTATTTTTCTTGACGAGGCGGATGCTTTGACCAAAGATGCTCAACATGCCCTGAGAAGAACGATGGAGATGTTTACTACCATGTGTAGATTTATCCTGTCATGTAATTATTCAAGCAAGATAATAGAACCAATACAATCAAGATGCGCTTTATTTAGATTTAGACCTTTATCTGATGAAGATATCAGAAAAAGAATAGAGTACATAGCTGCCCAAGAAAGGTTAAAATTGACTGAAAGCGGAATTAGAGCTATTTTATATGTTTCTGAAGGAGATCTAAGAAGAGCTATAAATGCTTTACAGTCAGCAGCATCAATTTCCGAGGAAATAGATGAAGATAAAGTTTTTAAAGTTGTGGCTAGAGCCAGACCCAAGGATATAAGAAAAATTATAGAATTAGCAATCCAAGGAGATTTTTTAAAAGCAAGAGAATTATTAAGAGAGCTTATCCTTAATTATGGAATGTCTGGTGAGGATGTAGTTGCCCAGTTTCATAGAGAGGTATTCACTCTAGATATTCCAGAGAAGGATAAAATAAGACTTTTAGAGATAATTGCTGAATACGATTTTAGGATTTTAGAGGGTGCCAATGAGTTAATTCAACTTGAGGCACTATTAGCCCAATTTATGCTTATAGGAAAAAAATGAAAAAAAAAGGAATAATTGGTTTAGAAAGACTGGTGAAAATAGAAAGACCACAAGGATTAGGTGTTCTGATACCTAAGATAAGTATCTATTTTTCTTTTAGTTTAGATGAAAATAGAGTTATTGATATTGTAGATAGGGCGGCAGAAAAAAAATTTTTAGGTCTAGAGGAGTTTTGTTGTGAGGTTGCTAGGGAGATACTTCAGCTAGGTTCATCTGATGTGCTGGTGGAGGCTATTGCAGAATATTCGATGGTTAAAGAAACACCTATTAGTAAAATAAAGACCCAATTAGCCTATAAAATTATTGCAAGAGCGTATAAACAGAAGAATAAGTTAATAAAAGCTGTAGGTGTAGAACTTTGTGGTATAAGCGCCTGTCCGTGCG
>CAZSVW010000020.1:0-12974 GCA_964610485.1 Candidatus Hydrothermarchaeota archaeon
CCAGAAGCAGCTCCTTCTATTAGGCCGGGCAAATCTAAAAGCTGAATTTTTGCCCCTTTGTATTCGAGCATCCCCGGGATTACCTCGAGGGTTGTAAAGTCATACTCCCCCACCTTTGATTCGACATTGGTGAGCTTGTTAATTAAAGTTGACTTGCCAACTGAAGGAAAGCCCACGAATATTACGGTAGCATCTCCCATCTTCTTTATGGCAAAGCCCTCTCTGCTTTTTCTCTTGCTCTTTCTTGCCTCAAGCTCTTCTTTTAGCTTAGCAAGCTTTGCTTTAAGCCTGCCTATGTGGTGCTGAGTAGCTTTGTTATATGGTGTTCTTCTGATTTCTTCTTCGATCTCTCTTATTCTCTCAATGAGGTCCTTGCCCATACTTAAATTTTAAATATGAGTTATGAGTTTTAAAACTTTATAAAGTTCTAGAATAATAAAAAAGCCAAAGGAGGTGTCAAATGATGGCAGAAGAAAACGTAGTATACATAGGAAATAAACCCGCTATGAATTATGTACTTGCCGTAACTACCCAGTTTAGTTCAAATGCTAAGGAAGTACATTTAAAAGCCAGAGGAAAGGCAATTAGCAAAGCGGTGGATGTTGCTGAAATTGTGAGGAATAGATTCTTGACAGACGTTTCAGTGAAAGATATAAAAATTGGAACAGAGGAAATAACTACGCAAGAAGGAAACACAATAAATGTGTCTTCTATAGATATAACTTTAGTCAAGGGGTGACCATTTTTTTAAAGCCTCTTTCAATTCTTTATGTTTTTTTGCATATTCTTTTATTTCTTTTCCCTGTAGTACAGCTTCTATCGCCTGTCTCATAGCTCTTGCTCCAGCTTTACTTCCCAGAGGATGTCCATGAATACCTCCCCCTGCTTGGATTATTATATCAAGGCCGGCGATCTTTATTAGAGCTTCCACTGAGGCGGGGTGCAGACCTCCTGAGCATACGGGAAAAACTTCATTTAGACCAAACAGTTCTCGAGTTAGGGCTTCTCTACATTTGAGTTCCTCTTCTCTGTCTCCCAGCATTTTTCCAACACCAAATGTGCCTATATGTAGTTGATCAGCTCCAATCAATCTAGAAATTTTTGCAATTACCACCATACTTATACCGTGCTTTTTATTTCTTGTAAAAGATGCATGCATAGCTCTATGTGCGTGTATAGCAAGTTTGCACTCGTTTCTTAAGGTCTGAAAGGCAGAAAATCCCAGAGTTAGTATATCAACCATTACATATTCTCCATCGAGTTCTTCAACAAGTTTTGCTCTTTTTAGCATTTCCTTAGTTTCTGCCGTAATATTCGGAATGTATGCCTTTCTTTCTCCGGTTTCACTTTCTGCTTTGTCTCTGAGTTTGAGAGTTTCTTCTATTCTCTTCTCAAACTTATTAAAAGACATTGAGGTTAGATTTTCGTCGTCTTTTACTAGGTCAACGCCACCAATCCAAGCTTCATAGGCAACCTTGGCGTGTTCTTTCTCGTTCAGTCCAAGTTTTGGTTTAACTATAGTCCCTATTAGAGGCCTCTTTTTAACTTTGAGTATCTCTCTCACTCCAGAGATACCATACCTCGGTCCTTTAAAAGATTTAACAATCTTCTTTGGAAAATAAACGTCATTAAGCCTTAGATTTTTTATTGCAGCCATTCCGAATATGTTTCCAGCAATTGAACTTAAAATTTGGGGAGCATTTCCTCCTTCAAAAAGTTCAGAGGGATATGCTATCTTTGCAATATTATCTGAGATATAAAAAACCTTGGGGACAATTTCTTCCCGAATTCCCGGGATTTCTGTCCAAGTTCCCACTGAACTCTCTGCTGCAATGTGTATGCACGCTTTTTCAATGGATATTTTATTCGGTTCAACATAGAATTCGCATATCAAATCATTTTCCGTAGGTTCATATTCTAGGTCGATATACATTCTTTTTCCTCCTTAATTTTTGAACTATGAGATAACAAAATAAATAAAAAATGTATGAATGATTTAAAATTAATTATAGATGTTTAAAAAGTGAGATAATTTAAGAAGAAAAAGGTTCTAAATTCGAATTTAAATGGTGTTGGAGAATGAAAGCAAGGGGATTATTAAGTCTGGTCACATTTTCTGAAAAAAGGAGCGAAATTCTTTTGATGTTACTCGAAGGACCAAAAAGTTTGGACGACATTAAAAATTATTTTCGAGCTACAACTCCCGAAATACTCCCACGTCTAAAAGAACTGGAAAGTAGTGGACTAATATATCAAGAGGAAAGGAAATATTATCTCTCTGAGATAGGGGAAGTGATAGCAAAGTCTTTTTCTCGCTTTTATAGAAATTTGAAAATATTTGAAAAGGATATGAAGTTTTGGGAAGAACATCAGATTTCTGGGATACCGGAAAAATTTCGATTGAGGCTTTATGAGCTTGGAGATTATAAAATATTCAGAAGTACTCCGACTGAAATTTTTAAACCACACGATGAATATGTAAAAAATTTATTGAGATCTAAGTGGATAAGAGGAGTTTCACCGGTTTTGCATCCCGATTATCCAAAATTTATTTTAAAACTGGCAGAGGAGGGTAAAGATATAACAATTATAATCACCAAGGATGTACTGAAAAAAATAGAAGAAAAACATAAAATAGAGTTAGAGGAGGGTTTGCAATATAAGAATGCTAAACTCATGCTATGTAACGAAGAGGTGAAAGTGGCTTTCACTACAAGTGATATGTTCCTTTCTATGAGGTTATTTTTAAAGAGCGGAATTTATGATTTTTATCAAAATTTAATAAGTCATGAAAAATCGGCTATTAAATGGGGAAGAGAATTATTTGATTATTTCAAAAAACGTTCTGAGGAAATTAAATCGTTAAACGTCTAAATGCAAGTATATATGCCCATTCTCCATGTACTGCAACAGTTCTGAACACCGTCTTTTTGCTGTTGGCATATAACCAAATGTATATCATTCCAAATATCCAACTATATACCAGTATTATTGTTTCAAGTTCAATTATATTTAGAAGTACAAGCGTTATTGCAGTTAAATGAAAAACAAAATGCAAAATTTGTAATATTTTTCTCGTTCTTTTTTCACCTAGATATATCGGAATAGTGGTCAATCCAGCAGCTAGGTCTCCTTTTATGTCTCTGCAATCGCATATCACAGAGTTTATAAAACTTTTTAAAAAGAAGAATGCAAATACTAGAAGAAGCTGAAAAAAAGTTTCAGTCCATTTGTATATCAAAACACAAGTAGTAAAAGCCCATGTAAATGCAACCACGATATTTTTTATTCCGTAACCTCGTTTTAGGCTGAGTTTGAATTTTCCAATTTTTATTCCCCTACTATAGATAAACCCCATAAAGAACGGAAAAAAAGCTATAAATATCGAAACGTGCATTTTTATAAGAATTAAAATTGCAATAACCAGAGAGATGACCACTACCCCAATCCCCACATGTCTGTCAGCTTCCTCTTCCTCTCTTCGGTTGATCTCATCTTCTTTAGTTTTCACCGTTCTATCTAGGGTATACGTGGCATAGACTATCAAAACTGCTGCAATACAGAGCGGTATAATAGGCGTGCTTCCCACTAATAAAAAGGCAACATATAGCCTAAGTCCTCCAGAAATCGCAATCATAAGCGGTGAAACTAAAAGCCTAAAAGTTGCGTTAAGTTTCACATATGTATAATTTTATCTTTTCCCTAATATTAGTGAGGTTTTTTAATATTAAAGAAGTCATTTAATATTAATATACCTATCTAAGAATAATCGGGATTACTAATAAATATGGGGGACTTATATTTTTATTATTGCAATAATAATAAAGGAAAACATGGGGGGAGGGGACTATCCCTTTTCTCTTTCTTCTTTTGACCACCAGGGAGTTAATGGGTTTTCATCTATATATAAACTTATCCATTCTTTATTGTCGTCTTTGTTACTTATGAGGTATAGTCTTACAAAAATTGAAGTAGTTGAAATGTAGTGGTAGTATTCTATAAAAACCGCTTTTTTTATATGGAATTGCGTAGTTCCACAATCTACTATCCTTCCAGTCCCTTCACATATTATCTCTTCCCCTTCTCTTTGGAGTAATTTTTTAATCCTGCTCATTACTTCTTCGAATTTATCTGGAGAGAAAACAGCAAAACCAACAGTATAGCTTTGGTTTTTTCTAATGCTAGAGTTGTCTGATATGTCTTTAAGTTCTCTCAGAATTTTTTCAGTGAACATCTATTTCGCTTCCTATAGCATCTCCAGGCAGACCTTTGGTAAATCTAGCTAGTAGCAAGTCTTTCCCATGTGTTCGGAGTATCTTTCCTTTTATTTTTCTACCCCCTTTGGTTATCCAGAAAACTTTCTTACCAATCAACTTTCCGATCTCTTTCTCCTTTATTGCGAGGATACAATACTTGTTGTATACTCTGGAATGGTTACGTCTGAATCCTATGATCTTCCCCTTCATTTTTTCAACCCCCAAATTTCTTAATTACCTTGAATGTTATCTGTTCTCTGTTCTTCTCATTCAGGAAATAAATTTCAACATCTTTCATATTTTTGATAGGGTGCTTTATTCTGTAGTGGATAGTTGCTAGAATATCCCTTTTTTGTGAAAAGAGTTCGATTACTTTGTCATTAAACTTTCTACTAAGCAGTTCCATCGGCCCAATTTCATCTATTATTATTAAATCAGAATTTTCAGCTCTTTCCAATGCTTTTATTCCAATATTTTCCAAATTTTCTATATTCACATAGTATTTCCCTATTTTCCTCCCTTTAATATTTACATGTGCAAGTATTCCCGTTTTTCCGGAGATTAGGTCTATAAGTTTGAATCCCATTCTACGATTATTTTCTCTTATTTCTTCGGTTATCATTCCCCCTATTGTAATTTTACTCTGAAGGAAATGAAATACCTTTTTGCAAAGGGTAGTCTTTCCACTTTGAGGCCTCCCCGTTATCAAAACCTTCATATTGAGAAATTTATTCTCTTTTATGATGATTATAATTTTTGTTGGCAGGAGCAACGTTGGTAAATCTAGTACTATAAGAGCTCTCACGGGAGCAAAAATTAGAATAGGAAAAAGACCCGGGGTAACTTTAAAGCCAAACATAATCTACTACGAAGGGCATAGGTTAATAGACCTGCCGGGCTTTGGTTTCATGGAAAGGGTAAACGAGGAAAAACAAGAAAAAATTAAGGATTTTATTGTACATTTTGTTGAAAGGGGGAAATTTGATAAGGCTGTCCAAGTTACAGATATAAAATCTTTTGCCGAGATAGCAAAGAGATGGGAAAAAAGAGGTTATATACCACTAGAAAATGAAATGTTTCATTTTCTCAGAGAACTGGGTTATGACGTAGTTCTTGTGGCAAATAAAATAGATAAAATTCCAAGAGATAAAAGAGACGAAAAACTTAATGAGCTATGTGAATTGCTCGGACTGCGTTTGCCATGGGATACACACAAATTCATTGTTCCATTTTCAGCAAAAACAAAAGAAAACCTTAACACACTTAAGGAAATAATATTTTCATCATGATAGTGAAAGTTGGATGCTGTGGTTTTCCCTCTGGTATGAAGAATTATTTCAAAAAATTTAAGCTCGTAGAGGTTCAGCAGACCTTTTATAAACCCCCAAAGGAGGAAACTGCAAAGAGATGGAGAGATTTAGCCGGTAAAGATTTTGAATTTTCACTCAAAGCTTGGCAGTTGATAACTCACGATCCGAAAAGTCCAACTTATAGAAAGGCCGGAATTAAAGTAGATAAGAAAGATAGTTATGGGTTTTTCAGGAATACGAAGGAGGTTTTTAAAGCTTGGGATACAACAAGAAACATAGCTAAAGTTTTGAATGCTAGAGTAATCGTTTTTCAATGTCCAAGTAGCTTTAAACCAACAGAAGAAAATATTACAAACTTAAGGGGGTTTTTTAGTACAATAGAGAGGGAGTTTATATATGCATGGGAACCTAGAGGAAAATGGGACAATTCTCTCATCAGAAAATTGTGCGATGAGCTTGATTTGGTGCATTGCATTGACCCGTTTCAGAATGAACTTGCCGTTAAAAAGAAAGTTGCATACTTTAGACTTCATGGAAAGGGCGGTAGAAAATACTATTATAATTATACGGAAGATGATTTTAATATACTTTTAAGTAAAATATGGGAATCTGAAGCAGAATTGGTGTATTGTCTATTCAACAACATCTATATGGAGAAAAATGCATTGGAGTTTATGAAAAAAATTATTCCAAAAAAATAGTCAGTATATCCTATGTTTTCTGTTTATGTACTCTATCATTTCCTTTACCCCTGCAGCTATGCCTTCTGTTTCCATGTATCCTCTAGGCTTAACGGCGTCTCCGACTAAGAAGAGGTTGGATATCGGGGTCTTAAAACTTATACCCGAGACCGACCTATTAACCGGTAGAGAATCTTTAAAAATCTGAATTGCAAGAATTTTACAGTGATCATCAAAGTCTGAAAATATATTGCGGAGGTCTTCTATTCCAAGTTTTATTTCTCTTTTGATATTCCTTTTAGGGAGGAGGGGTTGATGGCTCATCACCAAATGCTTGCCGTGAGGGGCTAAATCGGGCACAGCATTGGTTACCTCATTTATACCCGCTATTCTCTCAGCTTCGGGTGTGAATAGTATTCCAGAAAAACCAAGCATAGGTTTATCGCAACCGACCGAAATTTTGATTCCGCAAGCTTCCTTTATTTTGTTAATGTCCCTAACATAATCCTCTGGTAGATTTTCTTTTCCAATGAGCTCCAATGTTTGTTTAGGTCCTATATCGCTTATGATGATGTCAAAACTTTCTTCTGAGTCATTCACAACGACTTTTTTAGCTTTATTATCATTTACTATTATCCTTTTCACCTCATTCTTTAGTTTTAGTTTCCCTCCATATTCAAATAGCTTATTTACAAGTGCATCGGTTATCCCTTTACATCCTCCATCCGGTATGCCTGGACCTCCAAGTTTATAGATATTTTTGGTTATTGAGACAAATTCCTGCACATTTATCTGTTTTGAAGTCACGCTAAGTGAAAAACCACAGAAAGAATCGGTAATTTTAATTGCAAGAGGATCCCCTATCTTTCTTTCTATCCATTCATAAAGTATTTCATGGTTTCCTTTGCCGTATTTGAAATATGAGAGTATAAAGTATAGCTTTATCCTTTTAAGCAATGGAAAAAGTTTTATGACTTTGTTGTACGAATAGTTTTTTCCTCCTATCCTGAATAGAGCTTGGGGATAAGACTCGTGTATCTTTATTTTTATATTAAATTTTCTAAGCAGATTTGCAAGAGGCCCTCTGTTAGCGTGGGGTATCATATGTAGGGCTCCGGTGGATAGCTGAAATCCCTTATAGGTAAAGTTGGTAAATCTACCCCCCGGAAATCCAAGTTTTTCATATACTACTACTTCATTACCCTGACTGGCAAGTGCGACGGCAGACAGCAGTCCACCTAATCCAGCACCAATAACTGCGACTCGCATTAAAAGTTTAGATAGTTAGATTTCTTTTAAAAATTTATGCTTCCGAAGTATATTGAAGAGAATGTTAGTACTGTGGAGATAAAAATAGAAAATTTAGATGTGAAAAATTCTAGTGAAGAATTTTTAAATTTTAGAGAAAGAAAATTTGAAGAATTAAGAAAGAAGTATTCTCTAGAGAAACTAAAAGATGAACCTATAATTAAAAGCTATCGCAGATTTTATTGGAAACTAGGAATAGACCCGACTAAGATAAGGCCTTCTTCTGAAGCTTTGATTAGGAGAGTTTTACAGGGAAAGAGGCTGCCTTTAATAAATAACCTTGTGGATTCCTACAATTTGTCCTCTATCTTAACGTTGATCTCAATGGGAGCCTATGACCTCTCAAAGATCAGTGGAAAACTTAAACTGAGATATTCAAAGAATGAAAATTTTGTAGGGATAGGAGGAAAAACCTATGTGACCAAAGGAGAGATAGTTATAGCTGACAAAGAAAAGATCGTCTGTATATTTCCTTATAGGGATTCTGAAATAACTAAGATAACAGAAGAAACTAAAGAGGCCATAGTTATACTTTGTGGAGTTGAGGGGATTTCTAGAGATTATCTCGTAAAGGCTGGAAAAGAAACATTAAAGATAATTAAAAGATTTTGTGAATGTGAAGCTTATTTGCTATAGGACCTTATAGCCTCTTTGAGTGCATTTTCAGCAACCACAGCGCAGTGAATTTCTTCTTCGGGTAGCCCTCCAATTTCATCTATTATATCTATACTCCTTATTTTTTCAGCCTCTTTTAGTCCTTTACCTTTTATCATTTGGGTAAGTACACTTCCACAAACTACAGCTGCAACGCATCCCTCTGTATAGAAGCTACTCTTCTTTATCCTCCCATTGTTTATTTTCAGATAAATTTCGATAGTCTCTCCGCATTCTCCAGTACATTTCCCATATGCGTCAAAATTATCCATTTTACCGAAGTTTTTTCTTTCAAGCCATATTTTCACTATTTTTTCAATAGTTTCTTTGGGCAGTTTATCTGCAAACTCTTTAAGTTCCATTTTCATCTCTCCTCCCATAAACTTCATCAGGTTCGAATATTTTTTTTCCTGTTATTTCTACTTGACCGTTTTTCAATTTTCTAAAGAAACATGAGTAGTATCCCATGTGACAGGCACCTCCTATTTGTTTAACCTTAAAAACTAGAGCATCTCCATCACAATCTATAAATATATCCTTCACAAATTGGTAATTGCCGGATTTCTCCCCTTTCATCCAAAGTTTTTTCCTAGACGTACTAAAATAGTGCATTTTTTTTGTCTTTAAGATTTTATCATATGCCTCTTTATCTATAAATGCTACCATCAAGACTTCATTTGTTTTGAAATCCTGAACTACAGCTATGGCTAAATCTCTCCCACCTATTTTAAATCTAAAGTTGGGTTGCATATTATTTCCTCCAACTTTATCCTTACCTGTGTCTTTTTTTTCATATCCTTTACCACTACTTCCCCCTTTGATATTTCTTCCTCACCAATAATTATAACATAGGAGTACCCCATAGAACTAGCGTAACTTAGAGCTTTCTTTAATTTTCTCCTCATTAGATCAATTTCACATTGATACTTTTCTCTGATTTTCATAGCTATCTTAATTGCTTCTTTCCATAACTTTTGGTCTAGAGGGATGATGAAAAATTTTATTTTTTCCTTTTCTGCTATTTTTTTTTCTTTTTCTAATGCTAATATAATCCTATCAAAACCAAAGGCAAATCCGCAAGTTGGTGTGGGTTCTCCTCCGAACACGTGGGTTAGTGAGTATGTACCCCCACCGCATATCTGTTTTTCTGCTCCAAGTTTGGGAGAGTAAATTTCAAACACCATCCCAGTATAATAGTCTAATCCTCTTGCGATACCAAGATTCACCTTAAATTTCACATTATAAAGCTTTAGAAATCTCAAAAATTCTTTAAATTTTTGTAATTCTTTGTTGGCAATACTATTTTTAAGTAATTCACTGATCTTTGGTAATACTTCACTTTCATCTCCTATCATCTCTATAATCTCAGGAATAATCTTAAAATTCTCAATTTTATTTTTTTCTCCCTTGTCTATTGCATTTAATATGCGATTCTGCTCTTTTTCATCTACACCCTGCTCTTCTAATATTTTTCTTAGTATCCCTACATGTCCTACATGAATTTCATACTCTTTCAATCCAAGTTTCTTTAGAGTGGTATCTGCTAGTGCTACTATTTCTGCCTCTGCCTCTGCATATTTGCTCCCTATAATCTCTACTCCAGCTTGCCAGAATTCTCGATACCTCCCCGATTGTGGTCTTTCGTATCTAAAGCAATTGGCAATGTAATACAACTTAATGGGCTTGGGCTTTTTAGAGAGTTTCTCTATGTAAACACGCATAACTGGAGCGGTAATTTCAGGTCTAAGGGCAAGCCTTCGTCCGCTTTTATCGGTAAAGTCGAACAAACTTTTTATAATTTCCTCTCCACTTTTTGCAGTTATTAATTCTAGAGTCTCAAATGTTGGAGTGAGAATTTCTCGATATCCAAAGCTTTCAAAGGTAGACCGCATAATATTCTCTACGTTCCTCCTTTTTTCCATGTCATCTGGTAGAAAATCCCTAGTACCTCTTGGTCTAGAGAATTTCATTATTCCACCCTTATCTCTATTCTCTCTTTCCCTCTTCCAATGTTTTTCCTTTTGAGTTTTACCTTTCCTATCTCATCGGTAGATTTTACATGAGTTCCCCCGCAGGGCATTTTTACCTCTCCACATACCCACATTCTTCTTTCATTTTTTTCGTCGGTGAAGAATGTTTCTATTTTTGTAGGTTTGGAGATGAAATTGTTAACCTCTCTCTCCAGTTCTTCTATGTATTTTGTGACAGCCTCTGGATATTCAAAGTCTATCCTTCCTTTATTTTCCGAAATGTTAGAACCTATTAATTTTTTTATCCCCAACTTTCTAGAAAGAAAGTGATAAACAATATGGGTAGCTGAATGTAAACGCATTATTTTGTATCTCCTGTTCCAATCGATTTCCACTTTTACATTGTCTCCAACTTTAAAGTTAGGTTCAGTTTCTAGGATGTAGTATATTTCTTTTCCTTCTTTTATAGCTTCTTTTACCTCTATTCCGCCTATTTTCCCCTTGTCTGAAGCCTGTCCTCCGGAAAAAGCATAGAATATAGTCTTATCAAGTCTTACTTTTTTCCCCTCTATCTCTACAACTTTAGCCTCACATTCTGTTTGGTAAGGGTCTTCCCAAAATAACTTTTTTGTCATAATAAGCTTATCAATGTTCTACCGAATGAAAACCTTTTGATTGTTCTAAATACTCTTCAAGCATCTTAGGGAAAGAAGAGCCCTCAACATATCTTAGTCCCAATCTCTCAGCCCACTTCTTGATTCCTTCGTCACTTGCAACAACTCCCGCATCCATTTCTTTAGCTAGGAGCAGAACATCTAAGTCTGGAGCGCTATCAAGTGTGCCATATCTAAGAGCATTTCTATATTTTTCCCTGAATTCCCTTATTATCCTTCCAACTTTACGTTTTATTTTCTCTTTATCTTCCCCTTCTTTTGTTAATATTGAGGATTCAGAGGAACTTAACCAAATGGCTGTTTCTCCTATTTTCATTCCTTTGTTCATTCTCTCTCTCATATCTTGAACATACTCATAGAATATGATACTGGGAATCTTGACTTCAAATCTGTTTGGGGTTTTTTTAACTAGCCAGGTATCTATTTGAATTTTAATTTCCTCCTTACACTTATAACGTTTTATAAAGTCGATTAGTTCATCATATACCGTTGGAAATGGAATGTGGCAGGATATATTAAGTTTTGTTCTAGCTTCAGCAATTAGTTTCAATATCTCTTTTATGGTTGTACAAAGGTCTCTTCCTTTCCGAAGTTCTTGGGAGGTTAGAGCAGTGGTATCTAAAACAAATCTCTGTTTGGTTAGCATATTTTTATATTACGATGGCGAAATATAAAAAAGTGCACGAATATAGTATTGCCGCTTCAATCTTAGAGCATGTATTGAAAATTGCGGAAGAGCATGGTTCAAACAGGATAAGTAAAATTACACTAGAAATAGGGAAATTAACGTTACTCAATCCTGAACAGCTTAAATTTGTTTTTGAAGTTATCTCTAAAGGGACAATCGCTGAAGGATGCAAGATCGACATAGTTGAAATTCCGGGTGAAATCAAATGTAATTCATGCGGCTACAATGGAGAAGTTCAGCCAATCGAAACAGCCCACACCAACATAGATTTATTAATCTTTACATGCCCTATGTGTGGTAGTGCAGATACGGAAATAATAAATGGAAAAAACTGCAGTATAAAGAGCATTGAATTAGGTGAGTAAAATGCATAAACTCGTAAATGTAGGTCATGATTTAATACAGGCAAACAGAGAATTGGCTCTGAGGAATAAAAGATTATTAGAAAAATACGGGATAAGAGCATTTGATATTATGGGGGCAATAGGTTCTGGAAAGACTTCCTTAATAGAGTATTTAATAGACCAGCTCAAGGAAAGGGGTTATCGGATCGGAGTTATAGCGGGAGATGTGGTAAGCGAAATAGATGCATCTAGGTTTAGAAAACACGGAGTTGTAACGGTGGGAGTAAACACCGGCAAGGAATGCCACTTAGATGCCCATCTCGTTGAGCATGCCTTGGAAGAATTGCCTTTAGATGAGCTCGATGTCCTCTTCATAGAAAATGTTGGAAATTTAATATGCCCCGCAGACTTTGAACTTGGCTCGCATGTGAGAATGGTCGTAGTGAGTGTTAGTGAGGGCGACGACATAGTAGCCAAGCATCCAATGATTTTCAAGGTGGCGCATGCCGTAATAGTGAACAAGGTTGATATCGCAAGCTACGTAGGAGCAAGCGTTGACAAAATGATAAAGGATGCAAAGAAAATCAATCCGAAGATAAAATGCTTCAAAACCTCTGTTAAAACCGGAGAAGGGCTTAAAGATTTTTTGAATTACGTAGAAGAGATTTGTAACATGGGATACAAATAATCTTGCCTTTAAATTTCCTCTCCTTACCCTTCATTACCCCTTCGCCACACATTTCGCATCTTATACTTTCCCTAATTCTCGCTTTACGTGGCAGTCTTTTAATTTTCATTCTTTTTATATTAAACATATCTTTTGGAGGAATTTTACCCTTTGACCAGTCGAAATTCTTTGCTTTTTCAAAATCCAATGCAATTCTAATCGCATCTCTACTCTTTCTGTTTATAAAAGTATAAACATGCTTTCCATAATTTCTTATTATTAGATTGCCCTTTCCAAGCGTACAACCTGTCATGAATTGTATAGCATCTATACTACATGCATCCGTCTCCACAATCGCAACTATCTCCTCGTCTTTTGGTTTTTCGAATTCGCGTAAAAATATGTTACTTACCTGATACCCTA
>CAZSVW010000021.1:0-3627 GCA_964610485.1 Candidatus Hydrothermarchaeota archaeon
GCTACATCTATTATTCTTTCTTTTATTAATGGAGCAACTCCAAGAATAATGCTTGTAGGATAGCATCCAGGATTAGCCACCACCTCAGCTTTCTTGATTTTTTCTCTGTAAAGCTCTGGCAAACCATAGATTGCCTTTATTTCGGGATGCTCATGCTTTAACTGATAGTATTTCTCATACGTGGATATGCTTTTAAATCTGAAATCCCCGCTTAAATCAACAACTTTTACGCCATGTTCCAATAATACTGGAACTATTTTCATTGGCACGCCGTGTGGTAAAGCGGTAAAAACTACGTCGCTTCTCGTCGCTACATCTTCTGGAGTCAAATTCTCAAATCTCATATCGAGGATTTCTCTGAGATGAGGATGAACCTTGTGTATTTTTTCACCAGCATATTTTCTTGAGGTTGCACAAGATATCTCGCAAGCTTCATGCATCGCAAGTATCCTTAAAAGCTCTCCTCCTGTATAACCTGAAGCCCCTATTACTCCAACCCTCATCCTTTCTCCTTCCTAAGCATATTTTTCGTATAAGCTACTAAACCTCCTGAATTTAGAAGATTAAGAAGAAACTCGGGTAAAGCCTTGAATTTAAACTCCTCTCCGGTATCGAGATTTTTTATCAATCCTTTCTCGAAGTCGACCTCAAGAATATCTCCCTCTTCTGCTTTAACCTCGCACTCTATTAAAGGCAAGCCTATGTTTATCGAGTTTCTAAAGAATATCCTCGCAAAGGACTTTGCTATTACGCAAGAGATTCCAGCACCAATCAAAGCTCTTGGAGCATGCTCTCTACTTGAACCACAGCCAAAGTTTTCGCCAGCGACTATTATGTCTCCTTCCTTAACTTCTTTGGCGAACTCGGGTTTAACCTTTTCAAAAGCATGCTTCGCAAGTTCTTTTGGATCTGCAGTAACAAGATATTCCGCTGGAATAATTTGATCAGTATCTACGTTATCCCCAAACTTCCATACTCTACCTTGCATTGCCATTATGCAACCTCCCTCGGGTCTGTTATTCTACCCGTTAATGCGCTTGCCGCAACTACGGCGGGACTTGCAAGATATACCTCGGAGGTTTTATGCCCCATTCTACCTATGAAATTCCTATTCGTTGAGGAAATACATTTTTCTCCGCTCGCGAGAACACCCATATAGCCTCCTAAACAAGCTCCGCAAGTAGGACCAGAGACGAAAGCTCCCGCCCTGACAAAAATCTCTATTAACCCTTCCTTTAACGCTTGGTAATAAACCTCTTGGCTCGCAGGAACTACTATCATCCTAACATTTTCATTTATTTTCTTGCCTTTTATTATCTCGGCGGCGATTCTCAAATCTTCTATTCTTCCATTCGTACATGAGCCAAGGTAAGCTTGGTCTATGGTTATGTCGCCAAGCTCGCTTGCTGGAGCTACGTTGCTCGGAAGAAATGGTTTTGCCACGCAGGGTACTATCTCTTCTGCATTATATTCTATTACTTCGCTATACTCCGCATTCTCATCGGCATAAACTGGAGTATAACTTCCTCTCACTCTCTCCTTAAGATATTCAAACACCTTTTCATCAGGAGGTATAATCCCCGCCTTTGCACCGGCCTCAATAGCCATGTTGCTTATTGTAATTCTATCGCTTAATGGTAGAGTTTCTATGGCAGAGCCATAAAATTCCATTGATTTATATAAAGCTCCTCTAACACCAATATCTCCAATTATGTGCAGAATAACATCCTTCCCCATGACATATTTTCCAAGCTTGCCATTTACTACAAACTTCATGGTTTCTGGAACTTTAAACCAGAGCTTACCAAGCGCAAAAACGCATGCCGCTTCTGTAGAGCCGATACCAGTAGCGAAAGCCCCCATAGCTCCATAGCTACACGTGTGCGAATCGGCTCCCACGATTACTCTCCCGGGAGCAACGAAACCTTTCTCTATCATTATTTGATGACATACCCCGCTTCTCCCTACCTCAAAGTAGTTTTTTATCTTATACTTTCTTGCGAACTCTCGCATCGCTCTGCTTTGCTCGGCAGATGCTACGTCTTTCGCTGGAACATAGTGATCTTGAATCAAAACGATTTTCTCTCTGAGAGGCTCTGCCCCAAGCTTCTCAAAAACCTCAAATGCCGGCAATCCGGTGATATCATTGACCATAACATAATCGACGCTCGCCTCAACTATTTCTCCGGGTTCAACTTTTTTTCTTCCGCTTGCTTTTGCCAGAATTTTCTCTGCAATTGTCATTGAACATCATAAATTTCTAAAGACTTTTAAAGTTTTTGTTAACTTTATTTTATTTTTTCCAGTATTATCGCAGGACATACCCTTACAACTCCCTCAATTTCTTCAATGATTTTTATAAATTTTGCAAGCTCCTCAGAATTTTTAAGCCAGCACTCGACCAAAATCATATGGTCGCCGCTCGCGGAGTACATGCCTATTATCTCTTGCATTTTTTTAAGTTTTTCTATGGTTGGAATGTAATATTCTGGCTTGGTATCTATGCCTATAAGCGCATTTATCTCAAATCCCATTTTTCTTGGGTCAACTTCTATCGTATATCTCTTTATTACTCCCTCCTTCTCGAGTTTTTTTACTCTTTTTCTTACTGCGGTCTCGCTCACTTTGAAATGTTCTGCAAGCTTTACAAAGGAAATTCTCGAGTTTTCCTTTAACAACCTTATAAGCTCTAAGTTTGAAATTCGAACCATAGCTTTATATATGCGAAACAAATATATAAAGCTATCCAAACTTTTGGGGGTGATAAAATGGAAGGAGAGTATAAGTTACCATTATTAGGTGAGAAAATCCCGAGCTTTAAGGCTCAAACAACGAAAGGTAAAATAAAATTTCCAGAGGATTATAAAGGAAAATGGGTAGTGCTTTTTTCCCATCCAGCAGATTTTACACCAGTTTGTACAACTGAATTTGTAGCTTTTCAGAAGAGATATGAAGAATTTAAAAAACTAAACTGCGAACTCCTTGGACTAAGCATAGACCAAGTGTTCAGCCACATAAAGTGGGTGGAGTGGATTAAAGAGAAGCTCGATATAGAGATAGAGTTTCCAATAATTGCAGACGACACCGGCAAAGTAGCTAAGCTACTCGGAATGATTCACCCGGGCAAAGGAACTAACACCGTAAGAGCTGTATTCATAGTTGACCCGGAAGGCATTCTTAGAGCCATGCTCTACTATCCACAAGAGCTCGGCAGAAACATGGATGAAATTCTTAGAATGGTTAAGGGATTGCAAGTTTCTGATAAAAATGGAGTGGCGATGCCTGCAAACTGGCCAGAAAATGAGCTTATTGGTAGCAAAGCCATAATACCTCCAGCAACAGATGAGCAAACTGCAAAGGAAAGGGTAAAGCAATACGAATGCTATGACTGGTGGTTCTGCTATAAGGAGATTTAAAAAAAATGGAATTTAAAGATATTCTAAAAGGTAAAGAAGATGAAGGAGAGGAAAAACACCTTCCCTTCATCGAAATATACAAAAGCTATGGTAAGGAAGAGATAGATCTTGTTAAGGTGGTTGTAGGTAAAGAGGTGAAACATCCGAATACCACTGAGCATCACATCGCATGGATAGAGCTTTACGGCGTGAAGAAGAGTGGCGAGGTAAT
>CAZSVW010000021.1:3727-12783 GCA_964610485.1 Candidatus Hydrothermarchaeota archaeon
ACGCTCTTCAAGCTGATTCAGGAGATAAAGGGCAATACAAAAGAAATCAATGTTGAGGCAGGGGCGCCTTTAACCCTAGGAACTACGACCGAGAACTTAAAGGCTGCGATAGAAGGAGAACATTATGAATATACTGAGATGTATCCAGAATTTGCAGAAATTGCAGAAAAAGAAGGATTTCCTGAGATTGCAAAGAGATTAAGAGCCATTGCAGAAGCAGAAAAGCACCATGAAGAGAGATACAAAAAGTTACTCAAGGAAGTTGAGGCGGGTACGGTCTTTAAAAAAGATAAAGAGGTCTATTGGGTTTGCATGGAGTGCGGCTACGTACATTATGGTAAAGAACCACCAGAAGAATGTCCCTCTTGCAAGCATCCTAAGAGCTACTTCATGGTAAAGTGCGAAGAATACTAAAAAATGATTATTCACAATTTTTTCCTTGTAAGTCTAACAATAGCCAACTCTCTCATGGACGCGAACACTAGCAGATTTTAAAATTGTGTAGTCTGCGTGTACAAAATTTTAGAGGGAGAAGTCAAAAAATCACCAAAACCTTTATAATCTGCAATGAAGGAGTTTATTCACATAATGGAGGAAAAATACCAACAGGTCAAGGTAGCTGGAGTTTACATGGCAGAAACCTCAGAAGGAGCTACCCCCATAGTATTTCTAGAAAACAAGGAAAACAAGGTCCTACCTATCTATATAGGAGCAGCAGAAGCTTTTTCAATCCAAACTGCTCTAGAAAAAGTTCCATATCCGAGACCTCTCACACATGACCTAATAGTGTCTATTTTGGAAGGATTGCAATTTAAGATAGAGAAAGTGGTAATAGACGACTTAAATGAAGGAATATTCTTTGCAAGAATTATTATAAGAAAAAATGGTGAAGAATACGAGTTTGACGCACGACCTAGTGACAGTATAGCCTTAGCTGTAAGAACTGGAGCTAAAGTCTATGTATCAAATAAAGTGATGGAAGCTGCCTCCGTAGACAAAACTACCTATAAAATCTTTTGAAGTTGACTGAGCTCCTTTGAAATATGCTTTAGCTTTTGCTCAAGCTTATTTAAGTATGGTTTTGTCTTTTTTGTAGTTATAGCCCCCTGAAACGACGGTTTTATTAGGCCACGATGCTCAAGGACCCTTAATGAATACCTTACCTTATGCTGAGGTATACCACTGAGCTCGGAGAGTTTAACTATCCCTATAGGTTCATTTTCTATAACTAACTTGAGCACTGTAAGATGCCTCTTCAATAAATCTATCTCATTCTCTAGATTCTCTAGCATTATTCTGATATCTCTCTAACTCTCATATTTAAGTTTTCTTTTTTATTAACATCAAACCAATGCAAGCCGAAATAAACACAACAACCAGTATTAAAGCGATAATTATATTTGTGTTACCTTCATCCACAGCGGTTTTCTCTGACTCAACTTTTTTATTAGATTTATTAGACGTATAGTTTGAAAGGTTCTCCTTTTTCTCTATTTCAGGATATCCGTGTTTCTTCAAGTTATTATACATTTCAACCTTTCCGTCCCAATAGGCTACTAGTATTTTCTCAGCAAAGTCTGAAATGCGTACTTTTTCTAGTCCCTTTGGTAGAGAATAGTTCCAGAGTTCATGTCCATATCTATCTAAAAGGATTAAGCTATCCCCTCCGCATATTATATAACTTCCATCCCCGGTTATCTCCATATCCTTGACTTTTATAGGCATATCAAACAATATATTGTACCATCTATCAGCAAAATAAACCTTGTCATCAGTAGCAAAGCTTATATATTCTCCGTTTTCAGAGATTCTCACAATTTTTACTCCATCAAACGGATGCTTCCATATTAAATTTCCTTCTCTATCAAATAAACTGAGATTTCCATCTCTACCAGCTACAACTATATAATTTCCATCATCGGTAATACTAGCATCTCTAGGATAAACCTGCTTAGTCCAATACTCTTTTCCATTTATTATTAGACTGAGGTTATCTGCCTGGCATACGAGCAGATAACCCTGATTGGAAAGATCCAAGCAATTAGGGGCTTTTTCTATATTTAAAATATTTTGATTATTGTAATACACTTCTCCCTTTATCGTTGCAAATGTATAGTTTCTTCCACTTACAGCTAATGCTATTATACTTTCATCAATATTGCTCTCAGTAATAACCCTCAAGTTGCTGTCTAACACAAATATATCCCCTCCCACAGTCCCTAATGCTATAATCTCTCCGCTATGTGACATATCTGCTGCGTATATGTTATCCCCCACATCGAATGACTGAACAAGCTGAGGGTAAGCATAGGTTAAGTGGAAAGACAATAACACCGTGAGAGACGCAAATAAAATTCTCTTCATGTTTTCCTTTTTCACACTTCTTATCTAATAATAATTACGTAATACGTAAGATTAAAAAAGTTGAAGATATAATGGAAAATCAATGCTAAAAAAAATTGCATTCGTACTCTCTCTCATGTTTACATTAAGTATAGTGTATGCAGAATGTGAGGAGCCCGCCTTAAGCAAATTTCCAGGATATATTTTGAGAAATCAAAGTTTAGTTAAAGAAGGGGAGAACCTAACTGCTGCTGAATTTAAAGTAGAGATAACCGAGGTTTTTGAAGACGCTGTTCTTTTTAAAATATGGAGGAAAGGAGAAGAGTACACGAAGGGATCTACCGGAGTATCGGAAGAGTATAGGTCTCCCTATAAGGATCTAATAATTGAATTACATAACACCCCCATAGTTGGAGGAGCCAGGGTAGCAAATGTCAGTATATACACACCGTGGAGAGCGAACTTAACCGCAAACTTTACTATAGAAGCTTATGAAGAGGGATTAACTTCACTCTTAGGATATCCGGCAGTAAGAGCAGGCAAACTATTCGAACTTGAAGCAAGCATCACAAATGTTGGAGAAATAGAAGCTATTAATGTATCGATTATCCCGAGATTTAAAGATTTTGAAATATTGTACTCCAATTTAAAAAATGTATCTTCTATATGCCCAAATAGTAGTTTCGAAGTGAAATTCTTACTCAGAGCTCCTAAAGTAGGAAGGATATTCAATTACTCTCTGATTCTTGAAACAAAATATAGTGACAAAAATATTCAAACAGGAGAAAAAAATACATACCTGGATTTTCTTGAGACCAAGATAGCTGTAATAGGAGAATCAAACATAACAATAGAGAAAACCCTCCATTACCCATGGGACTACAAAAACAATAAGGTTAGGAAACCTGCTTTGGTGGGGGATATAGTGAAGGTAACTATCGAGATAAAGAATCCATCAAACTATACTACCTTTTATGGAGAAGTCCGTGATATCCTACCAGAAGGACTAGAAGTAGTATATGGTTCTCCTTATTGGAGTGGCATTCTTCATGAGGGAGAAAGTGCATATTTCTCATATTGGGTAACTAGCAAAGTCCCGATGTCTTACAAAACTTACAGTGTAATTGTATATAAAGATGTATATGGGAACATCATTGCAAAAGAAAAAACGGAAAATGTTGAAATCAAATTTATTGAAAAATGTCCAAAAATTTCAATAGAAAAAAAAGTAACCCAAAATAAAATTCCTTTTGAAAACAAAGTTAAGCTTGATGTTAACGAAACCATCAATGTAACTATCACTCTAGAAAATACGGGAAGTGCGACAGCCTACAATGTTAAAGCCGTTGAGACGTGCGAATTGCCCATATATGGAGTAAGTAACTGGAGCGGGGAATTGAAACCGGGAGAAAAAATCTCGTACTCTTTCTCATTAATAGGTGATAAAGAAGGAGAATATGACCTCACCACCAACGTAGAATATCGGGATGAATTCGAAAAAATGTATTCTGAAGAAAGTTCTATGAAGGTATATGTTAATTCCCCAATTATAGTGATTACAATGGAATTTGATGAGGAAAAATACTTTAAAGAAACACTTAAAGTGAAAGTAACTGTTAAGAACGTGGGGAGTAAGAAAGCACATAATATACTTGTATCTTCATACTATCCTCATGGATTCTCCTTATTTGAAAACGCTTCTCAAAAACTATCAGAGCTTGATGTGGATGAGAGCTTCGACTTCAGTTATAATGTTTCTCTTCCAAAAATCAACAAAACTGAAACATTTACCTTCTATACCCTCGCGACCTACCAAGATGACTTGGGAAATGTATATACAGAAAATACCAGCTCAGAGATAAAAGTACTAGCAAAAGAAAAAAATTGTCGTTTATCCATTTCTGGGAAAACTCTATATGATATCGGGGATTACGGGGAGGTAATATTAAAAGTTAAAAATAATGGCGATGAAAATATAAAGTTCAATCTTAGAACGGAAATACCAGAATTCACAGAATTGGTATTTGGAATAAAAGATTGTGAAGGAGAGTTGAAACCAGAAGAGGAGGTTTCACTTAAATTTATAGTTCAAGCAATCAAGTCGGGAGAGGGCTACATAACAACTTCCGTATTATATGACGGGAAAAATATCACAAAAAGCCTCCATATAAAGATAAAAGGTCCCAGAATCACAATAAGAGAGGAATACAGCAGATACGATGGGGAAATTTCTATATCTTTCAAATTAAAAAATGAAGGGGACGGTATTGCCTGCAATGTAAGTCTGATACAAGCTTTACCAAATAAGAAAGAGGTTTTTTTCATTTCTAATCTCTCTCCAGGTGAAACTAAAGAAACTAACTTTAAATTCAACTACAGTGAGAGTGTTGAAATACCACCGTATAAAGTGATATGGCATGATATAAATGGGAATACTTATCAAAAAACTGGAGAGAGCTTATATATCCCCTATGAAGAGAGTAAAAATGAAACGAAAGAGGAGGAAATACCATATAAAAAAGAAGAAGAAACCAAAGTAAAAAAGGAAAGAAATATTTCATTAATAGTGGGTGGATTATTGGTGTATGCGATAATAATGGTCATTTTCCTCAAAAAAATATTTAGTAGGTGATAGAAAAATGATAGAGAGGACAAAAACTGGAATTACGAAACTTGACGAGATCCTGGGAGGAGGAATACCAAAGGGGAATACTGTACTCATAACGGGAGGCCCCGGAACTGGAAAAACGTTACTAGCATGGCAATTTCTTTACAATGGAGCGACTAAGTTTGGAGAACCTGGAATTTTTTTGACATTAGAAGAGAGGCCAAAAGATATGAGGAGAAATCTGAGTAACTTTGGGTGGAATATTGAAAAATTAGAAGATGAAAATATGATAGCCATAATAGATGCATCCACTCCAAAAATAGGCATCCCCTCGAGAGAAAGATATGTAGAGACAAAGCCCGTTGATATAGATTCACTAATGTATAAGGTACATAGAATTTCTAAAGACATAAAAGCCCAGAGATTTGTATTAGATTCGATTCCAGCTTTGGGATTTAGAATGGAAGAGGAGCATATTAGAGATTCTATATTTAAACTGAATGCTTTACTACTAGAGATAGGATGCACTTCGCTTCTTACCTCAGAGAGAGTTGACCCATACGGGTATAGCAGGTATAGGATTGCTGAATACATTGCTCACGGACTAATAAGTCTCGACTTAGTGGAGAAAAAAGGTGAACTCAAAAGAAGTTTAGTAGTAGTAAAGATGAGAGGAACAAAACACAGCATGAAAATCTACCCATTTGAAATAACAGAAAATGGGATAGAAGTAATAAGTGCAGAGCTATTCTGAGAATCTCTTAGAAGAATTATACCAGAACTCATCTTTCAATGAAATACCATTAGTTTCGAGACTTATTTCAAAAAAAACATTGTTATTTAATATGATATAATCCAACTTCAGCCTATGATTTAACTGCCTCATACTTTTCTCAGCAAAAACTTTAAATTTTTCTAGATTCTCACTTAAATTTGAATTTTCTTCCAAGCTTAAATCAACAATATCCTTACATTCTTGCTTTAAATTTTCAAATAGTTGATACGTCTCCATATCTTGATAGTATAGAGTAGATTCTCCTGCCATTTTCATTTCAACTGCATACCAAAATATATAAACCAAGCATATAGCTATAACAACTGCCGAAATTATAAAAAATTGCGCTCTATTATTCATGCCAAACCTCCATACATAGTAAAATTGAAGAATAGTTAGAATTGCTGGCCTTTAGATAATTTATAACTACCACATCTCCACTTTTATTGCCTCTTGATAGAGATGCTATAACATCTGATTCATTGTAGATTGTGAGCTTATATCCAACATACTCTGGAAGGAGCTGTTCCATCCTTATTTTTAAAAAATCCCATTTCCCTGAATATATAGCTATATCCAAAGTTCCTTCATAATCTAAACACCTCACAACATCGTATCCTTCATTTTTTAAATTTATCGGGTGAGACGTAGACTGAAAAGGAACGAGTTGAAAAAGAGCTGCGCTAAATATAAGTAAAACTACACTTGCTATAATTGCCTCATACACATAGATAAATCCATGCTTATCTACCATACTTCGACCACCATTTTATAGGCGTATATACTTTTTTTTGGAAGTCCCCACTCCACCATGTTTTCGATAAGTTTTTTATGTCTGCTATATCTCGGTTCGTCTCCCGTAATACTCACCTTACCTTCGCCGATATTCCCTTCTAACCATATTGTCGGATTATAGCTCACGTTCAAACTGATATTATCCCACTGGACCTTCACTTCAGAAGGTGCATTAGAAGTACTAAGATGGGATATTAGCTTGATTTTATAATTTCCTATTTCTGAAAACTCTTTAGAAACGTCTTTTGTAATGCAAATCCATCCTCCAGTTGTTGATGCTATACTTTCTTCCCAAATCTTGGCATCTGTCCCATTGGGCAGAGTTAAGTTAACACTCAGAATATTTGAAGAACCCGGGGAATTCCACACACTCACATTATAACAAAAGCTCAGATTTGCTTCGTTTATTAGTGTAGTATTAGTGTATTCAAAAGTTTGTACCCAGATGCCTTCTCCTTCCCTATTTGAGGTAGAGAGGTCAACATATATATGTCCTGGAAGTTCCCAATCGCCCTCTATGTATGGGGAGGTATTAGTAAAATCCCAAAAATCTGCATTTGAATCGAAATCTCCATTTTTAATTAAGGATTCATTTATTCTTGTTCTATTAACGGTTATTTTATCTATTTTTCTATATAAAGTTCTGTTTATCACCTTAGGAACACTATAGAAGGTATATGAGCTATTTCCATAACTACTACTTAGATAAATACTATCGTTACTCGGATAGACTAAACCCAAGTCATTAGGTGACCTTAAAATCTTCAGCGAAAAATTATGGACTGTTTGATTTAACCCACTAACATTCCATTCCACTATTCCAAAATTCCTCATCCACCCATATCCACCTATATTCTGTCCAAATATCAGGAGACTTCCACCCAAATTAACATAATCAAGAACTTCTTTGCGACTAAGGTTAGAGTTTATTACCAAATTTCTTCCAGCCTCGCTTCCCACAATTACCGCATCAAAGAGAAATATGTTATCTACTAAATCCGATATATTCTTATCTGTATAAAAATCTACTTTATATCCCAATTCATTTAAAATTGAATATTCAATGTTGCTACCACTTATATAAGCTATTCTTGGGCTTTCTCTTAAAGTTATCAGCCTTTCATCCACTGCTTTCTCTTTACCAGAATATTTGGCACCATACTCTCCAAAAGAAAGATATCTCTCTTCTATACCGACTACAACAGAGGCATTAGAAATTGAAAGATTGAGAGTAGAATTCACCGGATAAGTTGCACTACCATTATAGTACAGAAATAGATATCTTCCATCTCCTGTACTAAACTCTAAGGTGCAAGTTTTCAACCATGTTTTGTTATCATCCCAATATGTAGAATTTTTTAACTCAAACGGAATTAAATTTCCAGAAAAATTCACTAACCTTAGGCTATCCGCATGTGCATGTCCCCTAGGAAAAGATATGCATACACTCACATTAACATTGCTCACATTTACAACAATCATCTTCCTATATTTAAAATTCGGAAAATGCCAATTGGTGATTGCAGGAGATATGCTTATCCTGAAATCGTCTTTTATTCCTATTTTATTCTTTATTTCAGAATAATTACTGTAATATAGATTTTCTATTTTTGATTCATCTAATAAACCCTCAAATATTTCTCCTTTATATCTATCATAGTAAGATAGCATGCTTTTAGTTAGAATTCCTTCTATTCTATAGATTTCACTTGCAAACTCTGAACTTTCACTTTGACTTTTAAGAGGAGCTAAATAATTGAAGATAATCATTGTTAAAAAAATTATCGTAACCATAAAGAATGCACATGCAACCATGAAATCCAATATTTTGCTCACCATTTCTACCACACAAGGAATTCGAATGAGAGAAAACCTACCATGGAAAGGATAATACTATGTTTTATCCCATTCACAACCGACCCTTCCCCCACCTTTCCCGCTACCAACCCTGTAAAGAATCCTTGAATTATAGTCATCCTGAATAAAAGCTTATTAATTTCTACGGTTTTAACAGGGTTTACCACTCCTCCAAGCTGCGTCAGTCCAGAAAGGAGGGTTTTAAGTAGTAAGATTATTATGAGTATAAACACTATGTAGGCAAAATAAATAATGATCGTGTAGCTTCTTAAAATTCCTATTTGCTCCTTTTCCAGCTCCCTCATAGTTTTACTAAAATTTGCCACCGCCTCTAAGATGGAGGTGATCTTCCCCCCAGACTTGTCCGCTTCTATTATTATTGAAACAGAACGTCTAATGTGCTTGCTCTTTACCCTTCTAGCAAAGTTTTCAAGCGCTTTTCCCAATGGTAGCCCCCATGATATCTGATTAGCAATCTTTTTGATTTCCTTTGTCAAAAAACCATAGTCTAACTTAGATACGTGGACTAATGAGTAAGGGAGAGTCATCCCTGCTTCCCTTGCTGCTGCTAAATCTCTTAAAAAATCAGGAAATCTCTCTTCCATATTCTTAATTATCCTAAATTCGATGTATTTAACAAAGAAAATAGGTAATATTCCCACTATAATCAAAAAAACA
>CAZSVW010000022.1:0-3290 GCA_964610485.1 Candidatus Hydrothermarchaeota archaeon
TGGGTTAGACCTCATCCCGGTCCATTTATATGGGGAAAAATCGAACCTGAGAGAGGAAAGTACGACTTCAGCGAAGCTGATAAGGTGGTTAAAGAAGCTCAGGCAATGGGCTTGAACGTTCTCGCAACAATATGGCCCTATGCGAAGTGGGACCAAGAGAAATGGGGTAGCATAGACAGGTTTGTTGAAAAGCGGGACTTTCCAGAACTTCCTTCTAGCAGATATAAACCATACGATATGCAAGCGTATAAGGAGTTTGTCAGAGCTTTAGTGGAAAGATATGACGGAGACGGAATAGATGATATGCCGGGCTTGAAAAAGCCAATAAAATACTGGGAGGTCATCAATGAACCTTCTACTGGTTTTGCTAATAAACTTAAAGGAAAAAACGCGGGCTTCTTCAAGGGAGAAGCAGAAGATTATTTTGAAGTTTTGAAAGCCACCTATGAAGCTGTTAAAGAAGCTGATAAAGATGCAAAAGTCCTTAACGGTGGGATGATTCCCTTACCTCCGCCCGAAGATGTATTCTATGATTTCTGGAACGAGGTTTTTGAGCTTGGAGGGTGCAATTATATTGATATAATAAATTTTCACTCGTTTTCTCCTTATAAAGATGCGGTTAAGCTAAAAAAGAGATTTAAAAAGTATATTTCTAATAAGCCACTGTGGGTTACCGAATTCTCCGCTGGTGATGAGTATGCATATACAGAAGCATTGAAGTCCTTTAGCGAAGGAGTTGAAAGAATCTTTTACACTTCATATAGGGCTTTTCCGGGGGCTCCCCAAGATCTCATCATTGGAAGCTTGATAGATTTTGAGGGAAATCCAAAGCCTTCCTATTATGCGGTCAAAATTATGACCGCCATTATTGGAAATTTCGATGAAGTGGAGAGGATGGGAGAAGAGACTTATAAGTTTAGGGTAAATGACCTAACGATTTACGTTGTATTTACTGAAGATTTTGGAGAGTTTAAAGAAACGTTAAGTGAAAAAGTTGTTGTCGTAGATATTTATGGGAATGTGAATTTTATTGATGCAAAAGAGCTTGTAGTCAGCGATTTTCCAGTTTATATAATCTCGGGAGATGAAGAAAAACTTAATGAAGTTCTTTCACTACTAAAAGAAATTGGAAAGTTTTCTTCCCAGAATTATAAGAAAATCAAAGAACCCTTTGCATTCAGATTTGGAGACTGGGGGCATAAACATGATGAATATGCCTATACCTCTGGCTATGGTTGGATAAAACCCCATCCAGGGCCTTTTAACAGATACTTCATAGAGAAAGAGAAAGGCATTTATGATTTTTCAACTTGCGACGAAGGTGTGAGAAAAGCTCAAGAATTTAATGCAGAGGTCGTTGCCACAATCTGGCCTTACGCAGAATGGGACGAGGAAGCTTATAAAGGAAGGGAGGGTTTTGGAAAAGCAACCGGCGATGGACCCTTCGCCTACGTTTTACCTTCCTCCAGATTCAAGCCCCACGATATGCAAGCGTATAAAGAATTTGTTAAAGCTCTAGTTGAGAGATATGATGGCGATGGTATAGATGACATGCCGGGCTTGAAAAAGCCAATAAAATACTGGGAAATACTCAACGAGCCGGAGGCGCAATCTAAAGATTATAAATGCTTTTTCCAGGGGAGCGGGAAGGAATACTTCGAACTTGTAAAGGCTACCTATGAAGCTGTGAAGGAAGCCGACCCAGAGGCAAAAGTGGTTTTGGGTGGTGCAGCGACCTTGGATAAAAAATCTGTAGAATGGTGGGAGGAATTTTACTCTTTGGGAGGAGGAAATTACTTCGATATTGCCGGAGTACATTCCTATGCGGATGAAAAAGATGATTTCAATGTTGATAATTTGAAAAAATTGCTTGAAAAATACAAGCTCAGCAAGCCAATATGGGTTACGGAGGTTGGACCCAAAGGTGAGATGAGCAAAGAGGATGAAATCATGTTTGCAAAAGCGGCGATACGGGCTTTTGCTAATGGGGCGGAGGTTCTGTTCTTTGAATATAAACCTATTGCTCCCGTTATGGCATGCATTATTGGGGATTTTGAAAAGGTCGAAAAATTGGGCGAAGGAGTTTATGAATTTGAGGTAGCTAGGGATAAAGTTTATGTTGTTTGGCGACCCGGCGAAATCCCCGTTGAAGAAGGAGAATTTTATGTATCCGATATTTATGGTAACGTTGAAAGGAAGGATATTTCTAAGATAAATGTAAAGGATGCTCCGATTTACATTTTTAAAAGCGAGAAAATTATGAAAAGGTTGGCCGAAACTACATATAAAGTAAACACATAAATTTATATCATGCTCACTCCAGAAGAAGTGAAAGTTCTCGACATAAACTCTGAATATTTCGGAGTAAGTAGAGAAGAGCTGATGGAAAACGCCGGCAAAGCTGTTGTTGAGGCTATTAAATCTTGCAAACCTCGCTTGAAAGATTTGAAAATTATAGTCTTCTGCGGTCTCGGCAATAATGGTGGGGATGGTTTTGTAGCGGCGAGATATCTACTTGAGGAAGGAGCGGATGTAAGAGTCTTCCTCGCTGGAGATGAAGAGAGAATAAAAAGCTTGGAGGCGAGGAAAAATTTTGAGAGAATTAAAAATAAGGTTAAGCTTATTAGAGAATTTGAGGACGGAGATATCATCATAGACGCCTTGCTCGGAGTAGGAATAAAAGGCGAAGTTAGAGAGCCGATTAAATCATTAATAGAGAAAATAAATTCCTCAAAGGCTTTTAAGGTGAGCATAGACCTGCCCTCTGGTCTAAGAAGCGATGTTCCTTATTCTAACCAGCAAACTCTAGTTAAGGCAGATTTAACTGTAACCTTTCATGATTTAAAAAAAAGCATGGAAAATCTTGACAACGTAGTCGTCAAAAAGATAGGTATTCCAAAGGAAGCTGAGCTATACGTTGGTCCTGGTGAGCTAATTGTGAATTTAAAGAGAAGGAAAGACTCGCACAAGGGTGAGAATGGAAGGGTTTTGGTAATAGGGGGAAGCGACTTATATTACGGGGCTCCTATTCTAAGTGGCTTAGCAGCTTTGAGGAGCGGAGCAGACTTAGTTTATTTACTCGTGCCAGAAATAAACTTCGAAGTTACAAGGAATAGCTCTCCAGATTTCATAGTAAGAAAATACGCTGGGGAATATCTGAATTCAAATGCTGTTGAAAAAGCAAGAGAGCTTGCGAGGGTTTGCGACGTGATTTTAATAGGCCCGGGGTTAGGTTCGAGAAAAGAAACTCTGGAAGCGGTGGAGAAAATTTTCGAGTTTGAAAAAACCTT
>CAZSVW010000022.1:3390-7334 GCA_964610485.1 Candidatus Hydrothermarchaeota archaeon
ATGAGCGTTGGGGGCACGGGAGATGTTTTAGCTGGCTTAGTAGCAAGTTTCATTGCTCAAGGATTCTCAAGCTTTTATGCATGCTGTTCTGCAGCTTTTTTAAATGGCTTGGCTGGAGATGAGTTATTAAAAAAGAAAAGCTATGGATTTACCGCGAGTGATTTAATTGAGCAAATACCATTTACTCTGAGGAAAATCTTAGACTTATCATTAGAGCGACCAAAGTTAAAAGAGAGGCAAAGTACATAGAGGCGTGAAAGCCATAGAGCTGAGATAATCCACCGCCTATCAATGGTCCTATTGCCATGGAAATGCTCAACGTTGAATTTAAAATTCCTACCGACGTAGACTTTTCTATATTCCTTTCGGTTAAATAAATCAAGCATCCCACGTGCAAGCATGAGAAAGACAAAGCTAAGAAAAACTGTATTGGAATAATGTGGTAATAAACTCTTGCAAGCGTATATGCAAAAAAGACCAGCGAAGATATCACCAAACCAAGGCGAATAAGCTTTATCTCATCTCTATAGTCCAGCCTTCTCATTACCAGAAATTGGGTAAAGGCGTTTGCAAAGTACATAAAGCCTATCCAGAATTTATTTGCCCCAAGTTCTGCAAGATAAAGAGGGAAGATTATCCATACCGCAAATGCACCAGTATGCCTGAGAAATGCTGAAATATAAACCCATAGATTTCTCCTTATAATTTCTATGGGAAAAAGAGGAACCTCGACCTTAATCATCTCCACTTTTGGAAGACGAAGAGATAGATAGAAGGAGATAAGAAAAAATAGCGAGCTTAATGCAAACACGCTCCAGTATGGCACTAGTTTATGTTTTGTTATAGCCTCGCCAATCTGAGCTATTGCTCCAGCCAAGATACCGCCAAAAGCCCATCCAAGTGCTCCATAAGAGCTGAATTCTCCCATTTTTCCTCCGATTTCATGGGCATAAGCTATTAGCGGGGACATAAAAATTCCAAAGCTAAAACCTACGAGAGCTCTTACCAAAAGCAGGGATAAAGAAGAAGTTGCGAGTATTTGAAGGAAGAAGGTTATTGCGGAGCATAGCAATCCAATATTCAAAAAAAGCCTTCTATCTCTGATATCTGCGGCTCTTCCAAATATATAGGAGGAGATAAAGAAGGCCATACCATAGGCAAATCCTATACTGCCTATCTCAGCTCTACTCGCTCCCAAGGCAAAGGCATAGTTAGGAATGAACACCGCACACATCATAGATGAGGTGCTTGCCAGAAACTGAATCAAACTAGGAATCATTTTTATCGTGTTTTTATTTGTTAAAAGCAAATAAAAAAGGTATGATGCTTCAAGACTTAAGTTGGGATGAAGTTAAAGAATATCTTAGCAAGAAAAAAGATATAATTTTACCTTTTGGTTCTGTAGAGGAACACGGCTATCATCTTCCTCTCTCTACAGACTGCGATATAGCTCTTGCCATAGCAAAGAAGCTCGGTGAAGGGCTTGGCATTTTAGTAGCTCCCCCAGTGTGGTATGGCGTTGCAAACACCACAAAAGATTACGTAGGTAGCGTTATGGTGAGCTTCGATGCTTTAAGGATATATACCAAGGAGATTTTAAAGAGCTTGGAAAGACAGGGTTTCAAAAGAGTATTTCTCATCTCAGGTCATCTCAGTAGCTCGCAAAAGCACGCGATAAAAGAGGCTGCAAAAGAAACGGGGCTTGAAGCTTACCTTTTGGATTTCTCAAAGATCGATTTTGGAGATATAGTCTCAACCACTCCCGTGCACGCTTGTGAGGCAGAGACGTCGCTTATGCTTTATCTTTACCCCGAGAAGGTCAAAATGGACAAAGCCGTAGACGAGGAAGTGAAGTTTAATAAATATGCCGTTGGGAGTAGCTTATTTAAAACCAAAAGCGGAGTTTTTGGCTACCCCACAAAAGCCACAAAGGAAAAAGGAGAAAAAATTTTTAAAAGAATAATAAGTGAGTTTAAAGATTTTATATGCTCTTTATAATTTTTCTCACCGGCAATGTAATCTTAACCGCAAATATTGTGGAGGAAACTTGTCTGTTCAACTGCGAGGCATTTAATAAAGGGAATAACAGATAAGGAAAACTTCTTTATCCAAAGTAATACCATAGGATCACAAAATTTTTTCCATCTCAGAAAGAATTTTCTCTATTTCCTTGTCAAACTCCTCTATTCTATCTTCAAATTCCTTTTTCACTTCATTAAGTATAATTAGCTGTTCTTTGAAACTTAGCTTTTTAAATTCTTCACTATCTATATCTATATCACTTGACATTTATACCAAATCCTTTGTTCTTGGTATTCTTTGTATCCTCTGTATTCTTGGGAAAATTAGATTTATAAAATTTTCGGCAAGGTTTAGTATGAAGTTTCTTGGAGCAGGCAAAGTCAGTTCAAAGCATATGATCACGATCCCAAAAAATGTTAGAGAGAAGCTAAATCTAAGGGCTGGAGAATATCTCTTATTTTATGAAAGGGATGGCGAGATAATAATTAGAAAAGGATAGCCATCTCGCTCTATTTAAAAATTAGAAAGAATATACAATGCCAAAATTCCTACGATCATTGTCAAAAACATGTTTCTGCTAAAATAAGCGGTAATAAAAGCTATACCCCCTGCCACCGTCTTTGCATCGAAATTGGCCAGCTCGGGGAAGATTAAAGCAGCAAATATTGATACTGGTATGTACTTTATGAATCTTCCTCCGCCTCTAAACTTGAGTAGAAAGGGTATTCCTCTTGGGAAATACGTTACCAATGCCATGCCAACGATTATTAAAATTTTTTCATTCACCTTTGCTTACCTCCATGATATAACCTACAAAGCAAGCGATTAAAGCAGCGATGAGAACATTCCATCCTCGCATGAAGGAGAGCAAAACCGAAAAAACTCCGGCTACAATCGCAACTAAAATATCTCTATTACATTTAATTCCATCCACAAGAATAAAAATGAATAAAGTGATCAATGCAAATGGTAGTATGTCTATCAAACTTTTTGGAATAAGATATCCGAAAGCTAGACCTAAAGCTGTTCCAAAAATCCATGAAAAGTAAGCAATGAAATTTAATTTGAGCTGATAGCTTGAGTTTGGGTTCTTTGAACCTATTGCAAAGGTTTCATCGGTGATTCCAAAAGCTATAATGGCTTTTTTAAATGCATTGGTCTTAATGAATTTTGATAGATAACTGCTCATTAGTATGTGCCTTAAATTTACTATAAAGGTTGTTAAGACAATCATAGCTGCAGAACTGCCCTTAATTAACAGTTGAAGAGCTATAAATTGGCTTGCTCCAGCAAATACGAGCATAGACATTAACAATGCATTTAAACCCAAGTATTCCTTAGCAATCGCTCCAAAAGCTATCGCTATTGGTATGTAACCAAGGATAATCGGAGCTGAATCCTTTATAACCTTCATGTTACCCATGCATGTTGTTTTCTTGTAAAAACTAAAAATTTTTATGGGAGGAATGCTTTGGAGATAGGCATTAAAGGCAAAGTTTGAATAATATGCTGCTAAGCACAAAGGAGAGAATACAATATTATTTCCTCTGGGGAAAAGTCTTTAATCTAAAATAGCGGGGTGGGGTAGCCAGGTCGATCCCGCCGGGCTCATAACCCGGAGAGCGCTGGTTCAAATCCAGCCCCCGCTACTATTTTTGAATGTTAAGAAATCGCAAGTATGACATGCCAGAGAGAACCCCAATTATTTACTTCATAGGTAATGCCGGCTGTGGAAAAAGCGCTTTAACCTCTGCCTTCAAAAACTGGATGCAGCTTAATGGCTTTGATGCGGTTACAATAAATCTCGACCCTGGAGCGGAGTGGCTACCTTACGCTCCTGACATAGATGTCAGAGAATGGATTAACACCTCTGAAATAATGCATGATTATGGCGTTGGGCCGAATGGTGCGCAGATAATAGC
>CAZSVW010000022.1:7434-12432 GCA_964610485.1 Candidatus Hydrothermarchaeota archaeon
CCTCTGAAATAATGCATGATTATGGCGTTGGGCCGAATGGTGCGCAGATAATAGCCGCCGACTTACTTGCCTTAAAAATAAAGAACGTTATAGAAGCGATGAAGGACTATGTAACAGATTACTTTATAGTGGATACTCCTGGACAAATGGAGCTTTTTACCTTGAGAGAGGCGAGCAACATCGTAATAAAAGCTTTAGGCGAAGAGAACTCCATGCTTTTCTATTTATTTGACCCAAATCTTGCAAAGACCCCTCAAGGCTATGTCGCTTTGCTCATGCAAAGCTTGTCTGCACAATTCAGGTTGGAGTTGCCAACTGTTCATGTTCTGACAAAGGTGGATTTAATAACCCTTGATGAGAGGGAAAGAATCTTGGAGTGGAGCGAGGATGCAAACGAGCTTTATGAAGCCTTGATTGAGAAAAGCTCGCTGTATACAAATTTGAACATAGAGTTTTTCAGAGCCCTAGAAATAATAGATGCCTTTAAGCCTCTTATACCAACCTCTGCGGAGACCGGAGAAGGAATGGCGGACATATATGCAAAAGCCCAGGATGTGTTTTTTGGAGGGGAAGATTTATCAGAGGACTGATTCATATAAGCACAGCACTTTACCAGCTACAGCTAGGGTATCTAGGGCTTCTCTATAAAGGCTTATTCTTTTGTCAGCGAACTCATAACTTTTCTTAAATCCGCCATGGGGAAAAGCACCTATTATAATGCATGGATTGGCCTTTTTTAATGCCGATATGAGAAATTTTAAGTCATTTTCTCCTTTTTCATCCATGAGAATAATACAATCAGGATTTATTCTGCTTATAAGCTCCTTTATATCAATATCTTCCTTGAATAACAAATTATTTGGAGTTTTACCCTCAAGCATAACTTGCTCTATGAGCCCAACAAACCTGTTGTAGCTTCTTGGAAGCCTTGTTTCTGGCTTGATGAATATTACCTCGTCGTTTAAAGTATGGACGTAAACTCTAAGCTTGTCCTCTTTATTTGGAATCGAGCTCAATAAATAGAGCAGAGTTACATGTACTATGTCCGGTCTTCCTCTTCTGTTAAAATCTTCGAGATTTTTCATCGCCACATGGTGAAAATTAGAATCGAGAAGACATTCCTCTGGCTTTTTTCCTCGTCTCTTTGCGTATTTTCTTATTACCTTGTGTTTTGATATGGATTCTGGTATTAGCTCCAAAGGGGACTCTGCTAAGATTATGTGGAGCATAGAGATATAATAAAAATCAGATAGTTGTTAAGTTTTTCCCAAACAAATGCAGGGGACGAGCTGGAGGATGCCTCACTTTTCTCCCCTCAAATGTTAGAGGGGGAGAAAAGAGGAAACACCGCCCACCACGCGGGACCCGGCTCCCGAAAGGGAGGTGCCGAGAGGCACGGCTCTGGAGCAGAAACGACATTCCTCTGAAGGCGATAATCTATGATGGCGAAAGCCTGAGAGCCTTCAGAGGAAGTGAAACGTGCCATCCCCGGGGGTGCAAGCCCAAATACCTGCTGATGAATCCCGCACGAGGCAGGAGGTAGGGCGCTTAGACGAATGGCATCACTTGAGCACTCGCAAGGGTGCTCGAGGAACAAAAGGCGGGTTACTCCCAGCACGTCCCCTATTATTTCTAATTCGTCTGGGTAATCTTCTATTGGAGAGGTTTCTTTCTCATAACTTTAGTAATCTTTAAATATCTAAAAATCTTACTATTTTAAGCATGGAGGAAAAAACATATAAAATTTACGAAAGCAAAGGACAACTAAGAGTGACCATACCCAAAGTCTTGGCTCAAGCTGTAGGGATTAAGAAAGGAGATCGGATTGTCTGGAAAATAGACCGTGGTGAGCTTGTGCTGAGGAAACTATAGAAGCTATATACAACTATAGACGCTATAGATTACTTTTCCGGCGCTCTGTTTTGGGTTTGATTTTTATAGCTGTAGTCTCGAAGTTACTTAAGGGTGGGTAGGGATGGATCCTGTTAGGATTTCCATGATGGGGGGATGGAGAAAAGCATGTTGTTGAGGTAGATGCGAGCGTTTGGCTTAAGAGGATACAGGTTAGGAAGAGGAGCACGATATTCCATTTTGACTTGGGAGGTGTAGTTGAAATAAAGATGCCAGAGGAAATAGGAATAGAGTAAGAAGTAAATAAAGAACTGCTGACCCGATTAACCATGTTTTGATTTTGAAAGGTTTTTTCTTAATTCTTGTATAAAGATAATAGGGAACACTAAACATCATCAAGATCGCAAAGATAATTCCTATAAAGTAGCCTGGATAATAATAAATATCGTGCATTATTTTACTTTACCTCCTCAATGAAAAAGACTCCCTCCTTGGTACATTATGTTCAGAGCCAGAATTCCTGCCTCTGAAAATAAAATCAAGTTGTGAAATATTAGTTCGCCCTCGGACCCCGTTCTAATTGAAGACTTCAATTTCCTCTCGTTAAATGGCCAAAGCCACTTTACCCCCGTGGGATTTAAACTGTCGCTCAAAAGATGAGAGAGGTATCCGACAAAAAATGGGAAGGCGTAGAGCAACTTTGCATGGAAGTACCAAAAGATCACTATCGAGATTACCGTAAATATCACCGCTCCTATCAAGCTGTGGGTCCATCCCCTGTGCTCCGTCGTTCTCCTAATTGCAATCGATATGATCGCCCAGTTGCCCCTACTTAGATAGCCTCTAGGATGGTCTAAATCGGGGACGAGAGCAGCTACAGCCGCAATTACCGCTGCATAAATAAATGGAATGTGGTGGTTGAGAAAGGGAAAGACCTCGTAGAAGATTGTGATTAAGAATATCCCGAAAATCGTGTGGGTGCTGTGGATCATCTTCCCCGCTAGAGAAATCCGCCGAAGAGTCCGCCTTCCTTCTTCTTCCTTCTTCTCACCTTTCCCGTGAGGAAATCCACATATTCGTCTTTACGTAACTTCCTCCTTCTTTCAGTTACGACTTCTCCCGTAAAGGGATCTACATAGGTTGTTTCTTTCTTTCTTCTCTTTCTTCCTCCTCCTTTCTTTTTTCTTGGCAATCAGACCCCCCATTTATTTTTATTTAATTTATGCAATTCCCAAGCAAAAATCTGCAAACTTCTCATGTTGCAAGAGCTCATCTGCCCTACCAGAGAAAACTATCCTCCCACTGATGAGGAAATAAGCCCTATCGCTTATCTCTAAAGCTCTCTTAATATTCTGCTCTACAAGTATCAGGGTGAGTTTGAATTTATCACGAAGCTCTATTATCTTTTCAAATATTTCCTCTGCAAACTTCGGAGCAAGCTGAGCTGTAGGTTCGTCTAGCATTAAAATCTTTGCTTTTCTTATCAGTGCAGTTGATATAGCTAAGAATTGTCTTTCTCCACCACTTAGAGTTCCCGCTCTCTTTTTTAAGTAATTTTTCAAAGTAGGGAAAACTTCGAGCGCTGTTTCAAATCTATTCTCAAATTCATTCTCCTCAACAGTATAACCAGCGATTTTAAGATTTTCTTCTACAGTTAAATTGGTGAATACATTATCCACCTGAGGAAGGTAAGCTATTCCAAGCTTTGTTTTATCATGCGGAGGCACATTTGTAATGTCTTTCTCTCCAAATATTATCTTACCAGAGTGAATTGTAGCCAATCCAAAAATTGATTTTAGCAGAGTGCTTTTTCCACTCCCATTAGGTCCAACTATGGCGGTTATCTTGTTATCTTCAAATGTTGTGTTAACATCAAAGAGGACATGCAATTCTTTATATCCAGCGTTCAAATTTTCAGTCCGAAGCACCCAGATACACCTCTACCACCCTTCTATCTCTTAGTATCTCATCCTCTTTTCCTTTGGCTATAACCTTGCCATTAGCCATTACATAAATATTATCTACATATTTTAAAACTATATCCAAACGATGTTCTACTATAAGAAAAGAAATCCCAATTTTTTTAAGCTCTATTAACTTTTTGAAAATAGTAGTAGCCAAAGCTGGAGCGACTCCAGCAATTGGCTCGTCCATGATTATAAGCTTTGCATCGGCCATGAGCGCCCTTCCTACCTCCATAAGTTTTAGTTGACCACCACTCAATTTATAAGCTTCAGAATCCCACAACTTGTCGATTCCAAGGAAAGAGAGAATATCAAAAGCCTTATCCACGAGTTGAGATTCTTCATTCAACCAACTCTTTCCCAATGTTTTACTTATATTTTCCCCGGAATTTTCACCCGCTATCAGCAAGTTCTCTAGAACTGTAAGCTTTTTAAGAGGTTGGGGGATTTGAAATGTTCTAACTATTCCAAGCTTGTATATCTCATGAGGAGGTTTGTTTGTTATTTCTTTACCTTCAAATATAACTTCTCCATTGTCGGCCCTATAAACTCCAGTTATCACGTTTATTAATGTGGTCTTTCCACTACCATTCGGACCCATCACTAACGTTATCTCGTTCCTCGGTACATCTATGCTTACTCTATCAAGTGCCCTCAGCCCTTCAAAGCTTTTGGATAATTCCCTAGTTGACAATATCGTTTCCATTTTTCCTCATTTTCAATTTCAATTTAAAAAATAAAAAAAATAAAAGAAATTGTGAAACTTAACAAGACTCTCCTGCCTTTGGTGTTGACTGCTCTTCTACCCAAGTTATCTCGTTGGTTGCGTATTTCCAAGTACCCACCTCTGTCCACTTACCATCTTTAACCGCATATATCTTATATTCTGGCACGACCCTATCGTTGTACTCATCAAGCTTTATAGCACCGCTTACTGGCTCAACTCCATACTCACCATTGCTATACTTAACAGCAACTTCCTTTATTGCTTCTGAAATCTTGTCTGCATCATAGCTACCAACTTGTGCATAGGCTAGAGCTATGACCCACTCAGCATCGTGAGCGTTCATACCATAGGATTTTGGACTCTTACCTGTCTTGGCATAGTATGTCTTGTTGAACTCCTCGAAGGCTTTTCCTCCTCGGGTCTCAGCCACTGTGCTGTAGAGTCCGACTTTACTTG
>CAZSVW010000023.1:0-11981 GCA_964610485.1 Candidatus Hydrothermarchaeota archaeon
CGTATTTAATTGAATTTGTGTTTTTTATTATCTCTAAGGCAGTTTCTATTTCGGTCTTGGCGCATGAGCTATTTTTTATTATCCTCTTTAATATCTCTTTATCTTTTCCCTTTGCTTCTTTTATTGCATGTAGGATAACAAGAGTAGGTTTTCCTAAGCAGACATCTATTCCTATGGGTTTCCCTAATTTAAGCTCTCCAACTATGTCCAAAGCATCGTCAGTCATTTGAAATCCTATACCTATATAGAACCCGAATTTTGATAGTGCTTCTATTTCGTCCTTACTACCTTTCCCTACTAAAGCCCCACATTTAGTGCAAGCTTCAAAAAGAGAGGCAGTTTTTCTTTCAATAATCTCGAGATAAACTTCTTCGGTCATTTCAATGTTTCTAGTGTGCAGACCTTCTAAAATTTCCCCCTCAGCAAGTCTCGTACATGCTTCACAAACTATTGAGCTTAATTCCCGAATTGAATGCGACCCTATTATTCCAAAGGCTTTTGAAAAAAGTAAATCTCCAGCTATAATGGCAACATCTTCTCCCCATTTATAGTTTACAGTCGGTACCCCTCTCCGCATATAGCTCTTATCTATTATATCATCATGAATTATAGTTGCGGTATGGATTAGTTCCATGGCTATAGCTATAGGGAGTATTTCTTCAATTTTTTTTCCACCAACAGCTTTATATGATAATATAGTTAAAAGAGGTCTTATTTTCTTCCCTTTCGCTGTTAGGAGATGTCTCCCTGCTTCATAGAGTATTTCTGGGCATCCTTTTGGGATAGCATCCTCCAATTTCTCGTCAATTAGCTTTATATCTTCCTTAAGTTCCTCAAGTCCAATATCCATTCCGTCACCCTTATAGTTTAACTATGTAAGTTTTTTTCTTGGATATAAACCCAACTTTTCTCTCTTCTTCAATTATCTGATATTTAAAACCTTTTTCTATTAACTTTTTTACTGCTTCATTTACTCTTTCTTTACTCATACCAACTCGTTCTGCTAATTTTTCGATCGATATCTTCTCTCCTATAGAGAGGAGTTCTAGTTCGAGCGCTACTTTCTTAATATCGGGTTCAAGTTTTGCATGTTCGGGTTTCTCACCTATGAGAAGCGCATCCAGTCTGGAGATAACGCCATCTAGTTTTTTAAGTACGATATCCAATTTTGTGGATATTTCTTTTATATTTTCATTTATTTTTTCTTTTTTTTCTTCTTCCATTAGATCAAAGTAACTCTTCTCTTTTTTATCTTCCAAAACATCTACAACTTTATCTAGCTCTATTTTTGTGCTTCCATATCTCCCTTTATCCTGCATCTTCTCTCACCAGTCCTTTATTTATATACCATTTTATAGCCTCTCTATGTAAAGTTTTGTTTGGATATTTCTTCCAAGCTTCTTTTACATGTTCCTCTAATACGAGTACGTGTGGGGAGGTTTCACAAGCTATTTCCATAGATAGGTAGCATAAATCACATAGGGTTGAAGGATGGCCTTTGCATATTTCTATTATCCTTTCTATCGCACTTTTTTCAAAGGGATCAAAATCTCTCAGCTTTAAAATTTGACTGTATTCTATCCCTCTACTCAATGCTATTCCCCTTATAATATATTCAGCACATTCCAAGCTGGTAAATGGACGTACATATTCTTTAACAAGAGACCTCCTAATTGCAGTGTCGTAATTATCCAGCCATCTTTCTAGTCTTTTTTCAAATCTAGGAACTGCCAAAATTAAAGCAGAAAAGGAGCGAAAGTTATCATAGTGAGGATTAGTGCAATTAATAACAAAATCTAATGCATCTTTGCTAAAATTTTCTCCTTGGTCAAAAATACAAAAAAGTTTCTTATTTTTCCTGGGAAGAGCCATTAATACCCTATTGAATGTATCCATGATGTCTTTCTTTTTTTTCTTAATAGATTCTGCAAACTTGGGATCTAAACCTTCTAAGATAGAGGAACCTAATTGAAGCGCTGTCTGTCCATATATCTGATTGTACCAATATACGTATTCTTCTGGCAATTTTTTCACCAAAAAATCTGCATTTTCACTTTTACCAGAACCAGTAGGACCTATCATAATGGATAAGCTAGATTGGTTATGTAGCGTAGCTCTGAGAATCCTAACTAAAGCGTCTTTATCTTTATTTATGAACATAAGATCATCCACAACTTTATCTTGGAAAGGGTTAAATTTCATTCCATGCGTCTTAAGGAAAATGGCAAAAGGATCCTCTGTACCTTCTTCTTTTTTTCTCTTCTCTATGCGTGTAAGAAGTTTCTCTAGGTTGACCATACATTAATTAAGAAATCTTAGAAACATTTAAAGGTTTGGGGAATAGAAATTCTATTATGTTTCATGTTGCAAGTTTTGAAGAAATAAAAAGAGGGGATACCACAGATATCTACTTCAGAAGAACTAAAAAAATACTTCAAAAAAAAGGTATAAAAAAACGTGTTGTAGCCGAGGTAGCTGCAAGTTCACTTCCATATAAATGGGGGATTTTTGTAGGCCTTGAAGAAGTAATAAAGCTTTTTGAGGGATATAAAGTAGATTTGTATGCTTTCCCTGAAGGAAGTCTATTCTATGAATCAGAACCTGTTTTAAGAATAGAAGGGGATTACATAGAATTTTGTGAGCTTGAAACTCCACTTTTAGGTTTTATTTGTCAAGCTTCTGGGATAGCAACAAAAACCGCTAGATTGAAGAAACTGGCAAAAGATAAACTCATATTGAGTTTTGGTATAAGAAGGATGCATCCCGCTATCGCTCCAATGATAGATAGGAGTGCATATATAGGAGGGGCTGATGGATTTTCTGGAGTAGGAGCAGAAAAGCTGGTAGAGAAAAAAGCTACGGGAACGATGCCGCATGCTCTCATAATAACGGTTGGAGACCAAATTAAGGCATGGAAGCTTTTTGATGAAGTTATAGAAAAAGATGTGCCTAGGATTGCACTTGTCGATACGTATTATGATGAAAAGATAGAAGCAGTTTGGGCAGCTGAGAATATAGAGAATTTGTATGGAGTTAGATTAGATACTCCAAGTTCTCGAAGAGGAGACCTCAAAAAAATAATAGAAGAAGTCAAATGGGAACTAAAAATTAGAGGGTATAGCAATGTTAAAATATTCGTTTCCGGAGGAATAGATGAAGAAGAGGTCAAAGAATTGGATGCGGATGGATTTGGAATAGGTACTGCCATAAGCAATGCTAAAACTATAGATTTTGCAATGGATATCGTGGAGGTTGAAGGTATCCCTTGTGCCAAACGTGGAAAGCTTGGTGGTAAAAAGGAAGTATTTAGATGCGATAATTGTTTGAAGGACAAAGTCGTATATTACAAATTTGCCAGCGAGACGGTAATGTGTGAGTGTGGAAATAAAATGAAAAAAATGCTAAAAAAATATATCGAGAACGGTGAAATAATAAGAGAGATTCCAAAACCGGGGGAATTGAGGAAATACGTGTTAGATCAGATCGGTAAGATAGAGCTATGAAAGGTGAAATAGGGTTTGTAAAGGCAAATGTGTATCGATTTAAAATATTAGAAATTTTGAATAAAGAACAGATGGATAAAAATAAAATTTCAAAAAAGCTTAGAATTAGAGAAAAATTAGTAGAAAAAACATTAAGTGAGCTTGAAATAAAGAAATTAATAAAAAAGGAAAATAGAAGTTATAAAATCACCGAAAAAGGGAAAAAAATATTCAATCAACTCAGACAATTTTAGCTTTTAGGATCTCTTTCATATGCTTTAATGCCCATTTATGGTTTTCTTCGTTTATTGATGCCACACCTTCCTTGAGCACCGTAACACCGTATCCCCTGAACATTGCATCAGCCGCAGTATATAAGACACATACATCAGTTAGAACCCCCGTTAATACGACTTCTTCTATGCCTTTTTCTTTTAGAACGTCATTTAAGTTTGTTTTATAAAATCCAGAATATCTAGTTTTTTCTATTATCAGGTCATTCTCCTCTTTTTCAAGCTCATCAACTATTTCAGCTCCTCTTGTGCCCTTTATGCAGTGCTTCCCCCATAATTTAAATTCTTCATCATCTTCTGAATGGGAGTCGCATACAAAAATTATAGGTAGCCCCTCATTCCTGAATTTCCTTATTTCCCTGTTTATAAATGGAACAAGGTCGATAGCTTTAGGTACGGGTAAAGCTCCATCTTCATAAACAAAATCTTTTAACATATCTATGATGAGTAGGGCTTTCATATTACTTACCAGTTTTCTTTGCTATTTCTTTAAGTAGTTGTGCTTTACTTTTACCAGATGTTGGTATATTTAAGTTTTTAGCTATTTTTACAAGTTCTTGTATTTCTAATTCATCTGTAAATTCTTTTTCAGCTTTTTTTATCTCCTTTTCTACTTCCTCTGCAGCTTTTTTATATTCAGCGACGGCTTTTCCAAGTGACCGAGCAAGCTCTGGAAGTTTCTGAGGACCAAAAAGGAACAATGCTAGTATCAAGATGACCAATAGTTCCGAAGATCCTATCATTATTGGAAATAAAAAATATTAACAAAAACAACAAATTTAATTCAATACAGAAAATGATAGTTGAAGAAATAATAAAAAGAGTTAGAAGAAAAACGTTTGGAAACAGGGTAGAAGATATTGTTATAGGGCTAAACTACACATACGTCAAACTTACACAGGGTTGCGGCGTGGCATACACGCTAAAAGAGGCGAGGCACTGTTTTGTTTCAGATTCTGGAGATTTCTGCAATAAAACACCAACAGAACTTATTAATTTTATAAGATCTCACCATCCACTAAAGTTATGTATAGGAATGGCTACCATTAATGCTTTGATTGAGGTGGAAGAGTATGAAATAGGTGATATTTTGAAATTTTTGGACATATCTAGTGAGGATATAGTTGGAATGGTGGGATACTTCTCTCCACTTATTGAACGTTTAAAATGTATCGTTAAAGAGCTTTATGTTTTTGAAAGGGAAAAAATAGATAACGTTTATCCAGATTGGGCAGTTTATGAATTACTTCCTAAGTGTAGCGTGGTATTTATAACGGGGGTGGCGGTCATGAATAAAACCATTCATACCCTGCTCAAGTTAGCAGAGAGTGCAAGGGAAATCTGCATTGTTGGAGCAACTACCCCTCTAATTCCCGAAGTCTTTAAAAAATATGGAGTTACCCTCTTAGGCGGAATAAGAATTGTAGATTGCGAAAGATTGCGAAATATAATAAAAGAAGGAGGAGGAGCTAGAAATTTTGGTAATACCGTTGAGAAAATAGTAGTGAGGATAAAATAATAATTTTTATAAATCTAGAGCCCCTATAGTAGAACTATGAAGTTCCTCGTTGCAATTGATGGTTCTGAGGCTTCAGAAAATGCCGTTTATTTTGCATCAAAACTTGCCAGAGAGTCTAATTCTGAAATAACGATAATCTACGTTATTCCCACTATCTGGGGGACTAAAGAGGATATCATAGTATTAGTAAAAGAAGAAATGGGAAATCCTGAAAAAATAGGTAAAAAATATCTTGAACGTGCATTGAATATAGCTAAAGAGAATGGAGCTATAGCAGATAAAAAGCTTCTTCAAGGGAACCCAGTAAAAGAAATATTAAAAGAAGCTGAAAAAGGTTATGATATGATAATCATGGGATATCACGGTAAAGGAAAGTTAAATGAACTTTTAATGGGAAGTGTGGCCTCAAAAGTTTTAAGGCTGAGTAAACTTCCTGTACTGCTCGTGAGGTGACATTTTTGTCACATGCAAATATCATAGCCATCATATGGACGATAGGAATAGGGGTTGGTGCAATTATAGCTGGCTATCTTTTGACTAATGAAAGAACAAAAGAGTGGAGTGAAAAGAAAATTACATTGGTTTCTGTTTTACTTTCGTTTCTATTAGTAGCTTTGATTATCTCTTTCTTAAGGAGGGGATAGATGGAATTCACTCCATTTGTAGTGGCAACACTTATTGTTGGTTTTTATATGGCATGGAACATAGGGGCGAATGACGTTGCTAATTCTATGGGGACTTCTGTGGGTTCTAGAGCATTGACGATGAAAAAAGCTGTATTGATTGCAGGGATAATGGAATTTAGTGGAGCTATATTCTTTGGTAAAGAGGTAACCGAAACTATAAGGAAAGGAATCGTTGACCCCTCTCTCATAGGGGAACCTCGGATATTGGCAATTGGGGCACTTTCTGCACTGTTGGCAGCGAGCTTATGGATAACCCTCGCAACTTGGGCGAAACTCCCAGTTTCTACAACCCATAGCATTGTTGGGGCTATGGCGGGTTTTGGTATAGTTACGGTAGGAATATCAAATGTTTGCTGGAGAGTTATGGGTAAAATAGTAGCTAGCTGGATTATCTCCCCTATAGCTGGAGCAATAGCGGCTTTTATTATCTTTACAGTTATTAGGAAGATGATTTTTGAAAGGGTGGATAATCTCTCTAAGGTTGAAAAAGTTTTTGCGTACTTTCAATTGCTTACAGCAGCTTACGTGGCATTTGCGCATGGTTCAAACGATGTTGCCAATGCAGTAGGACCTATAGCTGTAGCGATTAGTTACTCTAAAGTAGGAGAAATTGCTCAAAGAGTAGCAGTACCAAAATGGCTACTGTTATATGGGGGAATGGGGATAGTAATTGGATTGGCAACTTGGGGATATAGGGTTATAGAAACAATAGGAGAAAGAGTTACCGAAGTAACACCAACTCGTGGATTTTCTGCAGAATTTTCTACAGCGAGCGTTGTTTTGGTGTGTTCTTATTTTGGAATGCCTATTTCCACTACCCACACACTTGTAGGGGCTGTGATAGGTGTAGGATTTGCTAGAGGTCTGGAAGCATTGGACTTTAACGTAGTTTACAGGATACTGTTATCCTGGATTGCTACGGTTCCGGTAGCAGCTTTTTTATGTGTAGTTATTTTCAAGAGTATATTATCATTAACATGAATGGAGAGGTGATTAGATATGGGAATACTCGATATCTTCACCAAGCCCCCTTTTGAAATAGTAAAATTGCATATGGAAAAAGTTGTTGAAGGAGTAGAGCTGATGAATAGGTGCGTAACTGCTTATTGTGATGAAAATTTTACCGAGGCATCTAAACTGGCATCTAGGGTTATAATAAAAGAGAGAGAGGCAGATGACTTAAAAAATATAATTAGGGAAAGCCTGCCTAAAAGCATATTCATGCCAGTTAGCAGAGGAGATTTACTTGCATACATTAAAGAGCAGGATTACATTATAGATAGGGCAGAAGAAATAGTGCTAAATTTAGAAATGAAAAAAATTCTCATGCCATCATGTATAAAACAATCGATCAAAAACCTAACTAATGAGGCATGCAGCGTTGTTAAATTATTACCCCCAACGCTAAATAGCTTAGTGGAGTTATTTGAATCCTCTTTTATAAGAAGAAAAGAGGAGAAGGTTCACGAATATATATCGAAGCTTGACAAAAAAGAAGATGAGACAGCGTGTGTAGAGCAAGAGGTTATGATGTGCATATTTGAATGGGAAGATAAATTTTCTTGCGGAGATCTCTATATTTTAATTGAAATAGTTAAGCAATTAGGAAAAATGGCAGACCACGCTGAGAACTGTGGTGATAGAATTAGGTGCATGATTGCAAAGAGAGCTTAATTACTCTTCCCTTCGGTTTTTCTTCTTTGAATATTTCTCCAGTAAATTTGTATACCTTTGTACTCTCTTCAAACCAGCAGTCTGGGGGTAGCCCAGCTTTCATACACGTATAGCACAAGAATTCTTCTTCATCCCATTTATGCTCTATGGGTACTTGAGGTAAAAGAAGACCTCTGTAAGGTCCTTTTTCAACAATTAATCCATGTTTCCCTATCTTTATTTTTTTTAAATAATCTTTTGGAGATTTTACTTTTATAAGTTTTGGCGAACTTAAAATGGTAACTTCTACTGTGATATTATCCAGTTCTTTTAAAGACAGTGGAGGAAATCGTGGATCTTGGGTGGCTGCTGCAATTGCTGCTTTTATGGTAGCTTCGGGTATGAAAAAAATGGGTTCTATATATCCTATACATCCTCTGAGCTTATTTTCAGGATATGTAGTTAAAGTTACGAAAACACCGCCCTTCTTTTCATGTTCGTCTATCTTGATTTGTGGATAACCTTTCCCCTTCAGATGTCTCTCTATACTCTCTCTAGCAAGCTTTACGAGGAACTCTCCTTTTTTCTGTTCCATGTTGATTAATATTTTTTTACTTAACTAAAAAAATATATCTCTTTGGAGCTTGCTTGTTTTTTTCTAATACTATACCGCAGATTTCACACTTTGACCCTATTGTTACATATTCGCCTAGCAAATTTTTAGATATGATGGGTTTTAGTTTTTTACCGCATATAAAACATCTTTCAGTTTTTTTACTTGATTTTCTCTTCAATACAATTATTTTTATCTTCTTATTCTTAGAAGCTATTTTTCTTATTCTATTTTCAGAAACTACATAGTATTTATTTGTCTTTCTCAGTTCAGACTGAACAAGATTTCTAAGTAATTTAATCGATGATACTTCCTTATATTTACCTAAAACTTTAATTAAAGCTTCATTTATTTCTTCTTCGCTAGGGATTTTATACATTTTACCATTTCTCTGATTTTTTTCCAGTGGTTTCCTTCCCAATAAATTTTATTACAACTTTCACAAATAGAAAATCTCTCAACAGATTCAAAGACTTTTTTTGGTACTAATTTTCTTATCTCCTCTCTACTTATATCCCTAAGCTTGCCTCCGCATATAGGACAACGTGATTTCTCTGGAGAATCATAAATTGCAATGCCAAGCTCTTCAATGAGCTGCAAAAGTTGAATTTTTAGTTCGTTGCTTTTAATAAGGATGCATTTTAGCCCGAGAGAATTAGCTTTTATATAGAGGAGCTTATCTCTAGTAACTATAACTCTCGATTCTTTTTCAGCTTTTTTTAAAATTTCTTCGTCCGTTAATTTACCATAGGTTACATCGTAACCGCTAAGTCTTAACCATCTGGCAAGCTTTCCTAGCATAGAATCAACAACAAATCGCATAGGAAATGTATTTATAATTTCTCGATTAAAAAATAAATCGGAGGTCTTTGCAATGGAGACAGAGCTTAGGGTAAGGGATGCAATGACTAGAAAAGTTGAAACTGTAAGTAAAGATGCTTTGGTAGGCGAGGCTGCCCAAAAAATGGCTGAAAAAAATATAGGATGCGTTGTGGTTGTCGATAAAGGGAAACCTGTCGGAATTCTTACTGAGAGAGATATTTTGGTCAATGTGGTTGCCAAGAACAAGCTTGCCAACGAGGTACACGTAGGAGAAATAATGTCATCTCCTTTGTTAACAGTAACTCCCAATACTTCAATAATAGAAGCAGGAAAGCTAATGGCAAAGCATAATATAAGGAGATTACCAGTAATAGAAAAGGGAAAATTGGTTGGAATAATAACTAATAAAGATATATTGGCAGTTTCTCCTAGTACAATTGAAATTCTAAAAGAATTATGTGAAATAAATGCAAAAGTAGAAACGCCTCCAACTATAGAAGTTCCAGAATATGGAACTTGTGAGATATGTGGAGACTATATGGTAAGGTTATATGAAGTAGATGGTAAATTTGTCTGTGAAAAATGCAGGGAGGACTTGCTTGGTGGAGAGGAGTAAAAAAGTTGCAGATGTAATGAGCGTTAATCCAGTGAGGGTAAAAGAGACCGAATTTGCTACAAAGGCAAGGGCGTTGTTTAGGAGTTATAGATACAGAAGTATGCCAGTAGTAGATGAAGAAAATAAAGTTGTAGGGGTCATAACTAGGGGAGATATAATAGAAGTCACCTCAACTAAGTCAAACGTATTAGTTAGTGGTTTGATGTCCACTCCTCGAGTGATCTTAACACCGGAGGAGGATTTGAGATCCGCTGCTAGAAAAATGATAGATGCGAGTGTGGAGAGTGCCGTTGTAGTAAGGTCATCTATCGACAATACTCTAGTTGGAATGATAAGCTTACATGATATATTGCCATATTTTAAGGAGGCAGGAAAAAACAAATTAGCAAAAGAGATAATGACTAAAGAAGTCGTAAGTTGTACTCCAGATGACGGAATCCCCAAAGTTCTTGACAAAATGGAGAAAATGAAATTTACTGGATTGCCTGTGGTAAAAGACGGAAAGTTGGTCGGGATTATAACCAGAAAAGATATAATTGATGCAGGTTTTGCTAGAATATCAAGAGAAGGAAAAAAAGGCAAGGTTAAAAATCCACCAAAAGTAAAAAGATTGATGAAAACTCCCGTTATTTCGGTTTCTCCAAATACTACCGTGGCGGAGGTTATACGGATAATATTAGAACACAACATAGGAAGAGTACCTGTAGTTGAAAATAAAAGATTGGTCGGGATTATAACCAGAAAAGATATAATTAAATCTTTTTTATTATAGTTTTTGGGAGGTATAAAAATAATGAGAGAGAAGAGATTCTCAGATAAGGTAAGTTTTACACAGGCATGGGAGAGAGGGAGAGAAGAATTCAAGAGTAGGATTTCTAGACATGAGGGTTCGATTATGTTGATAGCCACAAAGGAGGTAATTTCTATACCCCCTACTATGAGCATTAAGGGCGCAGCAGATACAATGGTAAGATATAATGTTCGAAGATTGCCTGTTGTAGATCCTGGAACCAATAGACTGGTTGGGATAATTGGTAGCAGCGATATAATAGAGTTCCTCGGTGGAGGAGAAAAATATAGAATTATAGAAAAGAAACATAAGGGAAATTTTCTATCCGCAATAAATGATTCTGTAAAGGAGATAATGGTAACCGACGTTGTAACCGTGTCGACTGAAGATTCAATTGAAGATGCGCTCGAAAAAATATTGAGTACTAGAATTGGAGGAATTGTTGTAGTGGATGATGAAAACAGGGTCAAGGGCATAGTTACAGAGAGAGATTTTGTTTTTTTGCTTGCAGACAAGATAACCAACAAAAAAGTTGAAGATTATATGACCAAGAACGTTATAGTGGCTTCTCCCACAATGACCCTAGGAGATGCCGCAAAGATTATGGTAAGGAACAGTTTCAGAAGGTTACCGGTAGTCTATCAAGGAGAACTTGTGGGAATAATTACAACGAGGAATATAATCAGATTTATTGGAAAGAATGAGGTATTCAACAAGATAGTACTCAACAATATTGCTGAAGTGCTGGATACCAAAATTGAGGAGATAATGAGTAAAGAAGTTGCTACTGTAACAGAAGATAGAGACCTAGGTGAGGTTGCTAAAATAATGGAGGAAAGTGGAGTAGGGACTGTGTGTGTAGTGGAGGGGGGTAAGTTGGTGGGAATATTAACAGAGAGAGATATAGTAAGAGCAATAGGAGAATGAAAAAATGAATATTTCAAACTATATGAATGAAAAAATTATCGCAGCTTCTCCAAATGATACGGTAGCATATGTGAGGAACTTAATGCTTAGAAATAAGATAAGCCGAGTTGTCATTATTGAGAATGACAAAGTCGTGGGAATTATAACAAAGAAAGATATAGCTAGAAACTTGGCAAAAAAAAGGGCTAAATGGAGAAGAAGACCAATAGATAAAATACTAATAAGCCGTATAATGAGTACAAATTTGATAACCATAGAAAAAAACATAAATCTAAAAAGAGCAGCTAGATTGATGATAGAAAATGGAATATCTTCCCTAATTGTGGTCGAAAATGATTCCCCTGTTGGTATAATAACAAAGACAGATATGGTAAGGGCATTTTATGAGAATTTTAGGGGTAAATTCTTGGTTAAAGACCTGATGAAGAGAAATCTTATAACCGCTAGCCCCTTTAATACTATAAATCATATTGTTGACCTTATGGAAGAAAATAGAATAAGTAGGGTTTTAATTACTCAAAATAGTAAACTTGTTGGGATAGTAACCTCGACAGACCTATCATTTGCTTTCCTTGAAGAT
>CAZSVW010000024.1:0-1694 GCA_964610485.1 Candidatus Hydrothermarchaeota archaeon
GCAGTTCCTGCAGGTTATTTTCCTCTAGATACTCTCTCACCCATATTGGAAGGACATTCCTCTTCTTTATTACACTCACATACACAACATGGTATTCGTCTCCCGATATTCCAAAACCTTCCCCGATAATAACAGGTCTAATGTGTGGATGTTTTGGTTTTAATTTCTCAAATTTTCCAAACTTTCCAAAGGGCTGGGCTGCAGCCACCCCCGCCACCAAAAGAAACGCAAGCCCGATGCATGCAATTTTTTTGCGATCCATTCCTATCACCAATTTTTCCTAGTTTTGAACAATATAAATTTCTTATTCGGAACTTTCCTTTAAAGAACGTTCATCTTCTGATAAAAACCATTCAGAAAGTTCAATAATGTTCGTTTTTCCATATTTTCTCTTATTTATTATCCTTTTTCTCTCAAGAGAGCGAAGAATCATCGTTAGTGTTGACTTTGGAATCCCCGTCTCTCTTCGAAGCTCGTTTTGTTTGAGCTTTCCTCCAGCTCTTATTAATGCTTGAACGATGCTTCTCTCTTTCTCTGATAAAGTTTCGATAACTTTCTCCATTTCTGGGGTTATGGTAATCTCAGCTTTCTCTTTGGGTTCTTTTCTTGAGAAAATTTTCCAGATAATCAGTATTATGGCGATAATTAAGGGCAACAGGAGTATTAGTCTGCGGTCGAAGCTCTTTTCCATACCCAACTTATAGTAAACGCAAATCTCTGGAGCATAGACGTCGAAACCCATTGCTTCAACTGTAAGGTATCCTCCTTCGGAAGAAATCTCGTAGGATAAGTCTGGAGAGCATGCAACGTTGGTTATCGTGGAAGTCTTGGGCAAATATATGGTGACATCGTATTCAGAAAAAAAGTCTTTCAAAGAAAAATTCACGAGCCAAATTTCTCTGGACTTGTAGGTTAGCATGGGCGTGATAGCATAGAGCTGGTTTTCATTTTCATCGAAGGAATATTCCGAGCCTCTAAGGAAATCGAGATAGGCTAAGGATTTATTGCTCACATAACCCGCGACAAACGCTTCACCGCTCTTATCTATATAGATGTCCAAATAAAGTATGTTTGTGTAGTTAGCCTCATATTCCTGAGAGAAGGTTGCATTTAAGGAAAAGGAAATTATAATGAAAAACGCGATTGGGAGCCCCATGTAGACTCTAGGAATTTTCATGGACATTCTCCTTATAGAGGGTAGCAAAAAATAAAAATGTTGTGATGGCAAATTATTTTAATTAACTACAACAATTTTTATTATGGTTCTTCAAGCCGTTGCAACGGTTTTTTTGGGTATAATAGCCCTTATATTCTCTTCCGATATTGCTGTAGGTAGGTCTATAAGGATAGCTAAAAAGTTAGGTATTTCGGATTTAATAATCGGATTGACTGTAGTTTCCATTGGAACCTCTCTACCTGAGATATTCCTCAGCCTGATGTCGGGTATATACAGGCTTAAAGGTTTTGAGTCGAGCGGGATAGCGGTAGGAAATATTATAGGCTCCTGCCTATCGCAGATAACGATAATCCTCGGTCTTAGTGGCATGATAGCTAAACTTCATGTTCCTGTGAGGTCGCTGAAGCGCGATGGCACGATGATGTTCCTGGCCATACTACTGATGTACGGTGCAGCCTTCGATGGGGTAATAACCTCTTTGGAAGGAATTGGTCTTATGTTCATCTATATCGCCTAT
>CAZSVW010000024.1:1794-5467 GCA_964610485.1 Candidatus Hydrothermarchaeota archaeon
ATGCTTCTGCTGTGGAACCACATAGACCTTAATAGGAAGGAGAGCTCCGTTCTTATACTTATCTTCCTCATGTACATGTATCTCAAGACCTTAGGAGTTTGAAAATGAATGAGGGATTAACCTGGGAAGAGGCAAGAGAAAGGCTGAAAATATACGGGAGGAATGAGATAAGGAGGGTAAAGAAGAGAAGCCCTTTAATGATATTGCTATCTCAATTCACCTCGCCCGTTATTCTAATTCTCATAATAGCCGCTTTCATTTCCCTTGTCACGGGTTTTCTTTCTCAGCGAACAAGCTTTATAGACCCCGCTTTGATCTTGCTAATTGTTTTAATCTCTGGGGTGGCAGGCTTTCTTCAGGAGTACAAATCCGAGAAAACGATAGAGGCTCTGCAGAAAATGGCTGCTCCAAAGGCAAAGGTTGTGAGGAGTGGAAGGTTTGCCGAGATTGGAGCTTCCCAGCTTGTTCCTGGTGACTTAATTCTTCTCGAGACCGGAGACGTGGTTCCGGCAGATGCCAAGCTAACAGAGGCCTTTGCTCTAAAGGTGGACGAGGCGAGCTTGACGGGTGAGAGCATACCTGTTGGGAAGAAAGCTGGGGACGAGGTCTATATGAACACCTTTGTCAACACCGGCAGAGCTAAGGCTATTGTGAAGGCAACGGGCATGGCTACGAGGGTAGGTAGAATAGCGGGAAAACTTGAGGAGATAGAAGAAGAGCCCACGCCCTTTCAGAAAGAGATGGCAAAATTCAGCAGAAAGGTGACATGGGCTATTATTTTTCTCATTTTTGTTATGAGCGCAGTTTCTTTTCTAAAGTATGAGTTGTCGACATCTCTCTTGCTGGCCGTCTCCCTTGCTGTGGCAGCGATCCCTGAGGGTTTACCGGCCGTTCTGGTTCTTTCCCTAACGATGGGAGCCAAAGCTATGGCAAAAAGAAATGCCTTGGTGAGAAGGCTTGCCGCCATAGAATCTATAGGAGCTGTAGATGTGATATGCACAGATAAAACAGGCACAATAACTGAGAGCGAGATGAGAGTGACGGTGATTTTTACAGACAGAGAAATAGAGGTTGAGAATGTTGAGGAAGCTGGAGAAGATTTAAAGCTCATTCTTATGTGCAGTGCTCTGTGCAACAACTCCAAGGTGCTCTACGAGGATGGTAAAAGAATATACTCCGGAGATAAAACTGAAATTGCCCTGAGAAAGGTAGCCGAGGAGTTTGGTTTCGTTAAGGAGAAGCTGGATATAGAATACAGAAGGGTGTATGAAATCCCCTTTACCTCAGAGAGAAAGATGATGAGCGTTGTGGTTGAGAAAGGAGAAAAGAAGCTAGTCTTCTCCAAAGGTGCTCCAGAGGTCCTTATTTCGAGGTGCTCAAAAGTTTACCACCAGGGAAAGGTAATTTCCCTGGATGAAAATAAAATGCATGAGATACTGAGGAAGAATGAGAGCCTTGCTTCTAAGGGGCTACGCGTCTTGGGATTTGCCTTCAAAGAACTTGGAGAGGGCGAGGCAGAAGAGAACTTGGTATGGCTGGGGCTTCAGGGTATGATAGATCCTCCTAGAAAGGAGGTTTACAAAGCCATTGAAGAATGCAAAACCGCTGGAATTAGAGTGATAATGATAACGGGCGACAGCCCGCTAACCGCTAAAGCCATAGCCGGAGAAGTTGGTTTAGAAAGCTCTGGAGTTGTTCTGGGGAGCGAGATAGATAAACTCAGCAGCGAAGAGCTGGAGGAGAAGCTCGCCTCGGGTATTAATATTTTTGCGAGAACCTCGCCCATGCACAAGCTCAGAATTCTCGAGGTGCTCCAGAGGGATAGCAGAGTTGCCATGGCTGGAGACGGCGTCAACGATGCCCTCGCTCTGAAGAAGGCCGACGTTGGCATAGCGATGGGCATTAGAGGTACCGAGGTGGCTAAGGAAGCGAGCGATATTATTCTCTTGGACGACAACTTTGCCAGCATAGTTGCCGCGGTCAGAGAGGGTAGGAGGATTTTTGATAACCTTCGCAAGTTCATAAATTATCTCTTCACCTGCAACTTTGCAGAGGTGGCTGTGATATTCCTTGCAACTATATTTTTAACCTTAAGGGAGCCCGTGCTTCTTCCGGTGCAGCTTCTGTGGATAAACCTCGTTACCGATGGCTTGCCGGCGTTAGCTCTTGGTATTGATCCCGCATCTCCTGATATAATGAATAGGCCTCCCAGAAAGAAGGGAGAGGGAATTTTAAGCAAACGTTTAAGTTTGCAGATATTAATCATAGGGATTGAGCTGACAGCTTTGCTGTTTCTGATTTTCTTTTTAACTTTAGATTCGGGAGAAAGCATTGCGAGAACAGCCATATTCACGGGTTTTGTGTTGTATGAATTTGCAAGGATAACGGGCATAAGATTTCAGGAGAGGTTGAGTCTATTTTCCAACAAGCTACTCTTGTTATCTCTCGTTGCTTCACTTATGCTTCAACTCCTTATTATCTACACCCCAGCAAATGTTTTCTTCCACATAGAGCCTTTGGGATTCCATGAGTGGGTAATTTTGATTTTTGGAACTGTTTTTGGGTTTATACTTACAGCAGTGACAGTTTTAATGATAAGTAAGCTTATAAGCGTCTTCGGGGACATTTCTTCCAGGTGGTGAAGCAGGGTTTGAATCTTCGGTTAAAAGCACGGTTTACCGGCTCGTGAACAGAGGGCTGGTGAGGAAGCTCGGCAAGGGAAAATACCGTAAAAAATGAAACATTTAGCCAAACCTAAACTTAAGCGAGGAGCTTCTCCTTTTTTTTAAATTTACTGGTAAACTAGTGCGGGGAAGGGATTTTTTTCTTATTTTACTGGTAAAAAATCATTCAGATTCTAGAAGTTCCAAGAATTCGGCAGGAGTTATTATTTTGATGCTTTTATAACTCTTTAACTCTAGGAGATGATGGTCCCCAGTAACAATAAAATCCGCCTCGCCATCTATGGCGCATTCTATAATCTTATTGTCATTTTCATCCGCTTTCACAACATTGACTTTTGTAGTAGGTTCAACGATATCTGAATAGCTCAAGAGAATATTTGTAAGAGTTTCAATTTCATCCCTTGGCAAATCGAATTTGTACTTTAGCCTTTCCGAGACCTCTTCCAGAATATCGGGAGAAATAACCAAAATAAAATCTCTTTGCAAAGCTTTCTTCATCACTCTGTAGGGAGAACCTCTCCAAAAGATAGCTGAAATAATAACATTTGTGTCAAGAACCACCCTAATATCAGTCACCTTCTAGGACATCCTCTTCTCTAATACCTTTCTTTCTTGCGAACTCCGTTGCGAAATCTACAAGCCTCTCAAAGTCCTCTATGGTTGGTATTTCGATCTTTTTGAATATTATCGTATCGCCTCTTCCATAAACAGCAAATTTGGTTCCCTCTTTGATTCCAAGCCTTTCCCTTATGCTCTTCGGTATAACCACTTGCCCCTTAGGAGAGATCGTGGTAACTTCAATTTTTCCTTTCTTAGCTTCGGTCATTATATCACCGTAAAAATATTTTACTTTTTTACTTAAAAAAGTTAACATGGAAAAAAGAAAAAGAGATCAATATAGAATAAAAAGTCTACAGGTAAATTGAACTCTTTTTTACATCTTCTTTAAAAAAGCTATTATGAATATAGTTTCTTTTTATTCTCTCCAA
>CAZSVW010000024.1:5567-11747 GCA_964610485.1 Candidatus Hydrothermarchaeota archaeon
CTGATGTGACCGAGAAGTGCCCCGGTCGGGATTCGAACCCGAGTCGCCGGCTTTCTTCTTTCTCTTCTAAAGAAAAATTGAAAGGCCGGCATGATTGGCCGGGCTACACTACCGGGGCTTTCTCTTAAAAAGTGATGTATATCTACATAAAAAATTTTAATAAACCTTTACTTAAAAAAGATTTAAACGATGGAGTACGTTAGGGAGATATCAGAAAAAATAGCAAATATGGAAATCAGAGGGGCAGGAAAAATAGCAAGGAGCGCTGCCGATGCTCTAGGTAAGTATGCGGCTAAATTAGAGGCAAAGAGTAGGGAGGATTTCATCAAGAAGTTGGAAGAGGCAGGAAATATACTGATCAATTCTAGACCTACCGCAGTATCCCTTCCCAATGCTGTGAGATTTATAATACACAGAGCAAAAATAAGTAAAGGGGATGTTGAAGAGGTTAGAAAAGTAGCAATAAAAGCTTCTAGGGAATTTATAGAGAAGTCAGAGAAAGCTGTAGAGAAAATAGGAGAGATAGGAGCTAAAAGAATAGGGGATGGAGATACTCTACTGACCCACTGCAATTCTAAGGCAGCTCTTTCTGTTATCCGGCATGCGTGGAAGCAGGGGAAAAATATCAAAGTTTTTGCTACAGAATCTAGACCGAGATATCAAGGACACATTACTGTTAGGGAGCTATCTGGCTTGGGAATACCCACCACATTGATCGTTGACAGCGCTGTGAGAACGTTCATAAGGAAGGTTGACAAAGTAATTGTGGGGGCAGATAGCATCGCAGCCAACGGCGCTGTTGTCAATAAAATAGGTACCTCCCAGATAGCTTTGGCGGCCCATGAATCTAGGGTTCTCTTTTTTGTTGCTGCGGAGACTTATAAGTTTCATCCAAAAACGTTGATAGGGGAACTCGTGAAAATAGAAGAGAGACCCCCAAATGAAGTAGCTAATCCGGAGGATTTCCCCGGAGTTGAGATAAGAAACCCGGCGTTCGACGTTACTCCTCCAGAATATGTCGACCTTATAATTACCGAGATTGGAGTTTTCCCTCCTCAAGCCGCATTTCACATAATCAGAGAACAGTTTGGCTGGATAATTGGGAAATGAAGTTTTCTATTCTGTTTAGTCCTTCCTCTAGCTTCTCTATACTTGTAGAGTAAGATATCCTTATATGTCCTTCTCCGTTTTTTCCAAACGCTTTTCCAGGGGTAACTGCTACTTTTTCCTTTTCCAGCAATTTTTCAGCAAATTTATTTGAATCGGTGCATATTTTTCTTATATCTGGGAAGATATAGTAAGCTCCTTTTGGTTCTATCACTTTTACTCCACTTATTCTCTTTAATTTTCTGTATACAAGTTTTCTTCTTTCATTGAATTTTCTCTTCATATACTCTACATCTTTTTCACACTCAAGCGAAGCCAGTGCAGCCCTCTGAGAGATCGAACTAGGACAGATATACAAGTTTTGCTGTATTTTGTCCATATCCTCTATTATTTCTGCAGTAGAAACAGCATATCCTATCCTCATTCCAGTCATTGCGTAGAGCTTGGAGAATCCATCCAGCATTATTACCTTTTCATAATCCTGCTCAAGGATACTCGGACTCCTTTTTCTGTCGTATACGAGACCAGAATAAATTTCGTCGCTTATTACATAAACATCATTATCTTCTGCAATTTCTGTAATTCCCTTGAGTTCCCGACTACTTAGATAAGTTCCCGTCGGATTTGATGGAGTGTTCAGAATTATAGCCCTCGTTTTTCCATCTATATTTTCTTTCAGCTTTTCGATGTTTAGTGAGAAATCCTCCTCAAGTTCTACGGTCTTTACCCTTCCGCCCACAAACCTTATAATGTTGGGGTAGCATGGATATGAGGGGTCGGGTACTATGACGTTGTCCCCTTTGTTCAATATTGTGGATAAGCTGTAAAGTAGTCCCAGGCTTACCCCTCCGGTTATTAGCACTTTATCTGGGGATAGGTGGAGATCTAGATTTGAAGACAAATATTCGGCTATAGCTTCCCTTAGCTCTGGTATCCCTTTGGACTCCGTATAGTGTGTAAAACCTTCTTTTATGGCTTTTATAGATTCTAATTTTGCTTTCGTTGGAATATCAAAATCGGGTTCTCCAATTTCTAGATGTATTACATCTTCTCCAGCTCTCTCTAATTCTTTTGCCCTGGCAAGTATTTCCATTACTTCGAAAGGTTCTATTTTGGCTATCATTGAATTATCTTTTTGATTTTTTCTAATTTTTCTTCCAGTTCTACCCTCTTTTTTTGTTCATGTTCTAGTAAATTTTTTAGAGATGTAATCTCTTCATCCGATTTCTTGAGTTTCTCTTCGGTTTCTGCCAACCGTTTTTTTAGATTTTCTATCGTTTTATCTCTTTCTTCTATTTCTTTCTCTTTTTTATCTTTATCTTCCTTTACCGTTGCATATTTTTCCTCAAGTTCTTTTATTTTAATGTTCAGTTTGTTATTTTCATTTTTAAGCTCGTTTATCTCTCTTTCAAGTTCTTTTATTTCTTTTTTCAGCTCTCTTTTTTCGATATCTTCTTCTGGCGGTTCGTATTTCTCCAATAATTCCCGAAATTCTTTGATGAAGTCCTTGAATACGGGAATTTTTTCCTCAAATTCCTTTAGATAAGCTTCCCTCAGTTCTAAAATTTTATTGTATTCTGAATATCTCGTCTCTGGTTTGGTCTTTAGTTTTTCAATTTTAGATTTTAGATCATTTTTTGTTTTAGTAAATTCTTCTTTCTTTTTTTTGGCCTTGTTGCAAGATATCTCTAGACCTTTTAGGTCTGCGAATTCAATTTCTAACCTCAAAGAAGATTCTTCTATCTTCTTCTTTAATGGCAATGCTTTTTCAAGAACTTCTTCAACTAGGTATTTTAAAACAGTGCTTTTTGCTTCATCTTCTTCCTCTTTGGCTTTAATTATCCCCAAAATTCCCCTTGGTTGCGGTTTTATAATTTTAAGAAACTCTTTTCTGTTCGGATCCCTGAGAAGTTCATCAAAGAGTTCGTTTGGACTCTTTTTTACTCCTCCAACATAAATTTCACAATCTTTAGATAGTTCATCTATTTTTTTTAAAAATTTAGTTTTTATTTTTTCTAATTCTTTGTCAAGAGATCCCACAATGTTTTCTCTGATTTTTTCAAATTCTTTTTTTCTTAGATTATATTTCGAACAAGTTTCATTTACTTCTTTTTCTATTGCAGATAATTCTCGCTCTATCTCGTATATTTCCATTTTATATTTCTCTATCTCTCTAGTTATCTGTCTAAAACTTTTAATTTCTGTAATTTTCTTCTCGATATCGGATGATATGTCTTTTAGAAAACTAGCAAGTTCTTGGGTGTACTTATCGATGTTCTCTCTTAGCTCAGGGAATAGTTCCTTAAGCCTTGGATTGGTCTCCTCCAGTATACCATAGGTGGTAATTATATTTTCTCTGATCTTATTTAGAGAGGTTTCGAATCTTTCGTCCCCGTATTTAAATTTTTTAAGCTCCTCTATTTCTCTTATAATCTCATACCAGCGCCTATTAAGTTCTGAAAGTTTTTCTGCTACGATGCGCATTAATCAGAATTATATTCAAATCCTATATAAATCTATAGAATTCTTCTATGATCTCTTCAGCAACTATCTCCTTTCCTAGAAGATACCTAATTCTACTTGATAGATACTCCAGAACTCTCTTTACCTCATTGATTTTCGTTTTTTCATTTTCTATCTCATCAAGCAGTCCTCTTAACTCCGTAAAACTCCCGCCGCTTCTTAGTATGCTTTCGAATTTTTTTACAATTTTTTCTAAGTTCGGTGAGAATTCTAATACTTCTGGATTGATACCCAACGTAAATGCATTTATATCATAAAGATGTTGTCCTATTTTGACTTCTATTAGCATGTCCTTCCTTATGCAGTAGTACTTTCTCGGCCGTCCCTTTTCCATTTTCTTGTAAGTGGCATCTACCATCCCGGCATGTCTCATCAGTTCTAGGTGTTCTATTACCGCTTTTTGCCCAACGTTCAAAATTTGAGAGAGCTCACTAACATAACGGGGTTCTCTGGAAAGTAAACTCAAAATCTCTCGCCTTGTCTCGTTCCCGAGCATGTTTAAAATCTCTTCTATGCTCACATTCAGAAAAAAACAGATTAACAAATAAATAACTTTTTGTAAGTAAAATTTTTAAATTGGTCGGGGGTTATCAATTTTTATGCGAATAGCCGTTTTACATGCAGACAGATGTCAGCCAAAAAAATGTGCAAGGGAATGTATAAAGTACTGTCCTGGGGTAAGAATGGGAGAGGAAACTATAGTATTCGTGGATGGGAAACCCAGAATTTCAGAGGAACTCTGCACGGGTTGTGGGATATGCGTTAAGAAATGTCCTTTCGAGGCCATCTCGATAGTTGGATTGCCGGATGAACTTGAAAGTGGGCTAGTTCATCAGTATGGAAAAAATGGCTTTAGGCTTTTTTATCTCCCGTATCCTACAGAGAGATCTGTGACCGGAATCATTGGAGAGAATGGTATGGGAAAAACGACTATACTGAAAATTTTTTCTGGAGAAATTATCCCAAACCTTGGCAAGCTGGATCAAGAAAGTAGTGAAGAAAATGTGTTGGAACATTATTCTGGAACTCAATTTTATGATTACTTCAAAAGATTATATGAGGGAAGCATGAAGGTTGTTCATAAGCCCCAGTATGTAGATCTCCTGCCAAAAGTTGTGAAGGGAAAAGTGAGAGAAATTTTAGAGGGAATAGACGAGAAAAATATGTTGGACGAGATTTCTGTCAAACTTGACCTAGAAAAAAGCCTGAATAGAGACATCAAAGAAATATCTGGTGGAGAATTGCAGAGTGTTGCAATAGCGGCAGCCCTTCTTAGAGAAGCCGATGTTTACGTCTTTGATGAGCCATCAAGCTATCTGGATGTGAAACAGAGATTGAAAGTTGCAGCCGTTATAAGGGAGATGGCTGAAAAAAAGAGAGTAGTGGTAGTAGAGCACGATTTGGTCGTGCTCGACTATTTGGCAGACTATATTTATTTACTCTATGGTAAAGTTGGAGCGTACGGTGTAGTTTCGCATCCCAGAAGCGTAAGGGAGGGGATAAATGTATATCTGGAGGGATATCTAAAAGAGGAAAATATAAGGTTCAGAAGAGAACCTATAAGATTTGAGGTTAAGCCTCCACCTCAGGTTAGGGAAGGAGAGCCCCTAGTTAAATTTTCAAACTTAAAGAAGAAATTTTCTAATTTCACACTCGTGGTTGAGGGAGGGGAGATGTACGGGGGGGAGGTGATAGGAGTTTTAGGACCCAACGCGATCGGTAAAACAACATTTGTTAAGATGCTCGCGGGCGTCATCGAGATGGACGAGGGAGAGGTAAATAGGGAAGCGAAGGTTTCATATAAGCCCCAGTATATAAAACCAGAGGAGGGAATCAGCGTAAAGCGCGTTTTAGAAAAGGTAATGTCTCCTTTTTTTGAAAAAGAGATTTTTAAACCACTAGGGCTTGAGCAACTTTCTCATAAAAATTTAGAAGAGCTGAGTGGAGGAGAATTACAGAGAGTCGCAGTAGCACTGTGTCTAGGGAGGGAGGCGGATATATATTTACTGGATGAGCCTTCAGCTTATCTAGACGTGGAACAGAGACTCAGGATTGCAAAAATTATCAGAAGGGTTATGGAGAAAAAAGAGTGCGCGGCGTTGGTTGTTGACCATGATCTACTCTTTATGGACTATATTTCAGATAGGCTCATGATATTCTATGGAAATCCGGGGAGGAGCGGAAAAGCTACGAAACCGTTGGAAATGAGAGAAGGGATGAACAGATTTCTTGGGGAGGTGGGAATAACATTCAGGAGAGATCCGGAGACGGGAAGACCGAGAGTTAACAAGCCCGGGAGTATAAAAGATAGGGAACAGAAAGCTAGGGGGGAGTATTACTATGCCTAAGCAGATAGGAGTTATAGGGGCAAGCGTTGCATCTGCTGAGATTTTTAATCTTGCAGAGAGAGTGGGAAGAGAAATAGCCAAGAGGGGAGGAATATTGGTGTGTGGAGGTTTGGGTGGGGTAATGGAAGCTTGTGCTAGAGGAGCTAAGAGTATGGGAGGTATAACCGTAGGCATATTGCCAACTGAAGATATGGAGGAGGCC